>DATEFR010000536.1:0-4150 GCA_035280545.1 Burkholderiaceae bacterium
AGCCGGTCCTGCCAGGCGTGCACTGCGGCGCGCAGGTTCGCGTGCGCCGGCAGCAGCGCCTCGAAGCGGCGCCGCGCCGGGCCGCGCAGCAGGCCGGCGGCATATTCGGCGGCGAGCCGGTCGGCGAGCTCGGGGCGGCTGTAGTCCATCGGGCGGCCTTCAGCCTTTCTCCACGGCAGCGTCGCGCTCGACCGCCGCATCCAGGCAGGCCTTCAGCGACAGCAGCGCGCGCCGCACCCACGACTTGACCGTGCCCAGCGGCTGGTGCATCGCGTCGGCCACCTCGGCATGGCTCAGCCCGTCGAAGAACGCGAGCGCGACGCTTTGCCGCTGCGCCGCGCTCAGGCCGTCCATGCAGCCGTGCAGCGCCCGCGCATCGGCGGCCCGGCTCAGCAGGGCCAGCGGGCCAGGCGCATCGTCGGCCACGGTGTCGTACACGTCGGATTCCTCGTCGTTGCCATCGGTCGTTGCAGGGCTGATGTTCGAGCGCAGCTGTGGCTGGGCTTGGGCGCGGCGCAGGCTGTCGATCGCGCGGTTGCGCGCGATGCTGGTCAGCCAGGTGAGTGGCTGACTCTGCGCCGCATCGAAGCTCTGCGCCGCGCGCCAGACGTTGACGTACACCTCCTGCAGCACGTCCTCGGCCTGCGCCCGGTCCCGATGGATACGCATCACCACCCCCAGCAGATGCGCGCTGGTGCGCTCGTAGAGCGTGGCAAATGCCGCACGATCGCCGAGCCCGCTGCGCGCGAGCAGGCGGCTCAGCTCGCGGCTGCGCTCGCTCCAATCGTGTTCCGGGGTGCTGCTGCTCATCGGCTGGCGATCGGCTCGGTGGTCGCTCCGTACAATGCAACGCGAGCGAAGCCTACCCCATGTCGAGCCCGAACCAATTCGTTCTGACCCTGTCCTGCGCCGATGCCAAGGGCGTCGTTTATGCCGTCTCGGGCCTGCTCTACGAGGCGGGCTGCAACATCATCGATTCGCAGCAGTTCGGCGACGTGCTCGCCGAGGACGCGACCGGGCTGTTCTTCATGCGGGTGCACTTCGAGGCGCCGGCAGCGCTCGCCGACGTGGCCGCGCTGCAGGCGCTGTTCCAGCCGGTGCGCGAGCGCTTCGCGATGAAGACCCAGGTGTACTCGCTGGCGCGCCGGCCGCGCCTGCTGATGCTGGTCAGCAAACACGGCCATTGCCTGAACGACCAGCTGTTCCGGGCGGGTTCGGGCCAGCTCGGCGCCGACATCGTCGCCGTGGTCTCGAACCATCCCGACTTCGCCGAGCTCAGCGCCAGCCACGGCGTGCCGTTTCATCACCTCCCGCTCGCGACCGGCGCGCCGGCCGCCGACAAGCGCGCGCAGGAGCGCCGCATCGAGGCGCTGGTCGACGCGCTCGAGGTCGACCTGATCGTGCTCGCGCGCTACATGCAGATCCTGAGCCCCGAGTTCTGCGCCTTCCTCGCCGGCCGCGCGATCAACATCCACCACAGCTTCCTGCCCAGCTTCAAGGGCGCGAAGCCGTACTACCAGGCGCACGAGCGCGGCGTGAAGCTGATCGGCGCGACCGCGCACTACGTGACCGCCGAGCTCGACGAGGGGCCCATCATCGAGCAGGACGTCGAGCGGGTCGATCATTCGCTGAGCCCGGAGGACTTCACCGCGGTCGGCCGCGATGTCGAGAGCGTCGTGCTCGCGCGTGCGGTCCGTTGGCACATCGAGCACCGGGTGCTGCTGAACGGTCGCAAGACCGTGGTCTTCCCGTGAGCGCCTGACGGTCGTCTGCACATGGCCCGCACCCGCCCCGCCCCGCCGCTGGAATCGCCCGACGAGATCGAGCAGCAGTTCTACGAAGCGCTGCAGCGCGGCGACATCGAGCGGCTGATGGCCGTCTGGTCCGACGACGAGGAGATTTCGTGCGTGCACCCGGGCGGGCCGCGCGTGGTCGGCGCCGCGGCGATCCGCACCGCGTTCGAGGCGATCTTCGCGAACGGCTCGGTCAATGCGCGGCCCGAGAAGGTCCGCCGCCTGCTCACGCTGACCAGCGCCGTGCACAGCGTGCTCGAGCACGTGCAGATCATGACCGCCGAAGGCCCGCAATCGGCCTGGGTCGTCGCGACCAACGTCTACCTGAAAGGCGCGCAGGGCTGGCGCCTGGTGGCGCACCATGCGAGCCCCGGCTCGCCGCGCGAGGTGCAGGAGATCGTCGAGACCGCGTCGGTGCTGCACTGACGACGCGAGGGGCCGGCGCAACATGCAGCAGTACCGCGCGCCGCGCTGGCTGATCGGCGGCAACGCACAGACGATCTGGCCGGTGCTGTTCAGCAAGCGCCACCTCGGCGCCGCGCCGGTGTTCAGCCGCGAGCGCTGGAACACGCCGGACGGCGATTTCGTCGATGTCGATTGGCTCGGCGACGATGCAGATGCGCCGCTGCTGGTGCTGTTCCACGGCCTCGAAGGCTCGTCGGCCAGCCACTACGCGCAGGCCTTCGGCCACTGGGCGCGCGAGCACGGCTGGCGCTACGCGGTGCCGCACTTTCGCGGCTGCTCCGGCGAGCTGAACCTGCTGCCGCGCGCCTACCACTCGGGCGACTACGAGGAGATCGGCTGGATGCTCGGCCAGCTGCGCGCCGCGCACCGCGGGCGCATCGCCGCGGTCGGCATCTCGCTCGGCGGCAACGCGCTGCTGCGCTGGGTCGAGGAGGCCGGCGAGAGCGCGGCGAGCGTGGTCGGCGCGGTTGCCGCGGTGTCCTCGCCGCTGGACCTCGCAGCCGGCGGCCACGCGATGGGGCGCGGCTTCAACCGCCTGGTCTACACCCGCATGTTCCTGCGCACGATGAAGATGAAAGCGCTGGCCAAGCTGGCGCGCCACCCCGGCCTGTTCGACCGCGAGGCGGTGCTGGCCGCCCGCACGCTGCACGAATTCGACGACATCTTCACCGCCCCGCTGCACGGTTTTCGCAACGCCGACGACTACTGGCGGCGCGGCTCCGCGAAGCCGCATCTCGCGCGCATCCGCATCCCGGCGTTGCTGCTGAACGCACGCAACGACCCGTTCGTGCCGGCGCGCTCGCTGCCGCAGGCGCGCGAGGTCGGGCCGCACGTCACGCTGTGGCAGCCGGTGCACGGCGGGCACGTCGGCTTTCCCGGCGGACGCTGGCCTGGCCATGTGTTGACCCTGCCCGAGCAGGTGATGAACTGGATCGTGCGCCAGCTCTGACGCAAGATCGGGGCCGCCGCGGCGGCGTGGATCATCATCATGGACGAGATCGTCAAGCAAGCGCTGAAGAAGTGGCCCAACGTGCCGCACTGCTACGACTGGCTCGCGCTGGACGCACGCGGCGACTGGTACATGCGCGACGAGCGCATCCAGCACGCCGGGCCGTTCCCGCAGGTCAAGGGCAGCCGCATCCTGCACGAGAAGCTGCGCGAATTCATCGCGCGCAACTACCTGCACGACGACGCCGGCTGCTGGTTCTTCCAGAACGGGCCGCAGCGCGTCTATGTCGAGCTCGAGGCGGCGCCGTGGGTCTGGCGGCTGCAGCCAGGTGCCGTCGCGCCGTCGGTCGTCGCGCACACCGGCGCGGCGGCGCGCATCCTGAGCGCCTGGCTCGACGAGCACGGCCGCCTGTTCCTCGAGGCCGACATCGGCTTCGGCATCGTGCACACGCTGGACATGGAACAGGCCGCGAGCGCGGTCGAGGCGGGCGCGTGGACACCGACCGAGCTGCGCTTCGAGGCCATGCCCGAGCGCTTCGGCTACCAGCTCAAGCCGCAGCCCTGAGATGGCAAACAAAAAGGCCGGCGTTCGAACGAACGGCCGGCCCTGGCGGGAGAGCTCGCGAATCGAGCGCGCGGATTACTTGGAGCTGTTGACCATGTAGGTCACGACCGTCTTCAGCTCGGCCTCGCTCGCGGTGGTGCCGCCCTTCGGCGGCATCGCGCCCTTGCCGTTCAGCACGACTTTCATGATCTCGTCCATGCCCTGCGCGATGCGCGGAGCCCAGGCGGCCTTGTCGCCCACCTTGGGCGCGCCGGCGACGCCGGCGGCATGGCAGGCCTGGCAGGTCTGCGCGTACAGCGCCGGCACCGCGGCAGCGTCCGTCTTGGCCGAGGCTTCGGCTGCGGGAGCGGCCGCCGGCGCGGGCGTGGCCGCCGCGGCG
>DATEFR010000537.1:0-3828 GCA_035280545.1 Burkholderiaceae bacterium
GTCGCATCCCTGATCGGAGCAGCCGCGGCGCTCGTTAAAGTCGCGGCTTGTGCCCACCGGCACGCATCCAGGCCATGGCCTACCCGGCCCGATCAGGGAGATTCTCGTGACCCGAACCCGAACCGCCGCCGCCTTCGCGGCGTTCGCCGTCGCCTTCGCGACGGCCGCCTGCGCGCAGACCGCAGCACACCGCACGACCGCTGCGACCAGGACCGGCGTCGATCGCAGCGCGATGGATGCGTCGGTGCGCCCGCAGGACAACCTCTGGCTCCACGCCAACGGCCGCTGGCTCGCCAACACGCCGTTCCCGCCCGACAAGGCGTACATCGGCGCCGGCCAGGAGCTTGCCGACCGCACCCGCGAGCAGCTGCGCGCGCTGGTCGAGGCGGCGCAGCGCACGCCGGAAGACCGCGAGGCGGCACAGCTCGGCGAGCTGTACGCGAGTTTCATGGATGAGGCCGCGCTCGAGCAGCGAGGCCTGCAGCCGCTCAATGCCGAGCTGGCGGCGATCGACGCGCTGGCCGACAAGCGCCAGCTCGCCGCGCTGTTCGCCCGGCTCGGGCTGCTCGGCGTCGGCAACCCGCTGGGCGTCTACATCGGCGTCGACGATCGCGACTCGACCCGTTACGTGCCGTTCCTCGGCCAGGCCGGCCTGAGCCTGCCGAATCGCGACTACTACCTCAAGCTCGACGACGAGAAGTTCAAGGCGGTGCGCGCCAAGCTGGTCGACTACCACGCGAGCCTGCTGAAGCTGGCCGGCGCCAACCCGAACGATGCGCGGGGCAGTGCGCAGGCGATCCTGGGGCTGGAGACCGAGATCGCACGCGTCCAATGGAGCCCGGTCGAGAACCGCGACCCGATCAAGACCTACAACCTGACCGCGCTCGACGCGCTGCCCGCGCTTGCGCCGGGATTCGACTGGAGCGCGTACCTGAACGCGGCCGGGCTGACCGGCAAGACGCCTAACCTGGTCGTGCGTCAGCCCAGCTATCTGAAGGGCCTGGGCGCGCTGCTCGACTCGGTGCCGCTGGCGACCTGGAAGAGCTACGCGCGTGTGCACCTGATCAGCGACTACGCGCCGTATCTGAGCAAGTCCTTCGTCGACGAGCGTTTTGCGTTCGTCGGCGGCGTGCTCGCCGGCACGACGCAGAACCGCCCGCGCTGGGAGCGCGGCATCCGCCTGCTCGACGACAACTTGGGCGAGGCGCTGGGCAGGCTGTACGTCGAGAAGCATTTCCCGGCCGAGAGCAAGCGCCGCATGGACGAGATGGTCGCGAACCTATTGGCCGCCTACCGCCAGAGCATCACGAAGCTGACCTGGATGGGGCCCGAGACGCGACAGCGCGCGCTGGACAAGCTCGCGAAGTTCAACGCGAAGATCGGTTACCCGAAGCGCTGGATCGACTACCGCGCGATCGAGATCCGACGCGACGATCTGGTCGGCAACGTGATGCGTGCCCGCGCCTTCGAAGAGGCACGCCAGATCCACAAGCTGGGCAAGCCGGTCGACCGCGACGAGTGGCTGATGACGCCGCAGACCATCAACGCGTACTACGACGCGTCGCTGAACGAGATCGTGTTCCCGGCCGCCTACCTGCAGCCGCCGTACTTCGATCCGGCGGCCGACGATGCCTTCAACTACGGCTCGGTCGGCGCGACCATCGGCCACGAGATCAGCCACGGCTTCGACGACGAGGGCAGCCAGTACGACGGCGACGGCAACCTGAAGGACTGGTGGACCGCCGCCGACCGCAAGCGCTTCGCCGCGAAGACGCAGGCGCTGGTCGCGCAGTATTCGGCGTTCGAGGCGGTGCCTGGTTATCACGTGAACGGCGAGCTGACCCTGGGCGAGAACATCGCCGACAACTCGGGCCTCGCGATCGCCTGGAAGGCCTACCAGCTGTCGTTGCACGGCAAGAAGGCACCGGTCATCGAAGGCACGACCGGCGACCAGCGCTTCTTCCTCGGCTACGCGCAGTCGTGGCGCGGCAAGGTGCGGCCCGAGGCGCTGCTCGCGCAGATCAAGTCCGACCCGCACGCGCCCGACGAATTCCGCCTGATCGGCTCGGTGCGCAACATGCCCGGGTTCTACTCGACCTTCAAGGTCAAGCCGGGCGACAAGATGTACCTCGCGCCCAAGGATCGCGTCTCGATTTGGTGACGGGCTGACCGCGGGCACAATCGTCAGGCCGGCGCTCGCCGGCTTCGCCGCGCCCGCATGACCGATCCCCACCCGCATTCCCGCCAGGCGCTCGCGCAGCGCTTCGGCGAGAACTACCGCTGGTTCGTGCTGCTGACGGTGATGATCGGCACGATGGCGTCGATCATGGCCTCGACCATCGTCAACGTCGCGGTGCCCGACATGAGCCGCGTGTTCGGCCTCGGGCAGGAGCGTGCGCAGTGGCTGTCGGCCGGGTTCATGGCGGCGATGACGCTGTCGATGCTGACGACGCCGTGGCTGCTCGATCGCTTCGGCTATCGCCACACGTACGTCGGCGCGGTGCTGCTGCTGATGGCCGGCGGCATCGTCGGCGGCGCGAGCCGCTGGTTCGAGCTGGTGCTCGCGATGCGCGTCGCCGAAGGGCTCGCGGCCGGCGTGCTGCAGCCGATCCCGGCGATCATCGTGATGCGCGCGTTCAGTGCCGGCGAGCAGGGCCGCGCGATGGGCATCTTCGGCTTCGGCGTCGTGCTCGCGCCGGCGATCGGGCCCAGCGTCGGCGGCGTGCTGGTCGAGTGGTTCGGCTGGCGCTCGATCTTCTTCGTCGTCGTGCCGTTCAGTCTCGTCGCCTGGGCGCTGGCGCGGCGCTACCTGCCGGTCGCGGCGCCCGGCGGCATCGCGATCAACCGGCCCGGCACGCGACTCGACGCTGTCGGCCTCGTCTTGATCTCGATCGGCGTGCTGGCGCTGCTCAACGGCATGGTCGAGCTGCGCGGCGACTCGCCTGCGGCGGGCTGGGCGCTGCTCGCCTGCAGCGCGACCGCCGTGCTCGGCTTCATCGCGCACCAGCGCCGCGGCGCGCGGCCGCTGATGGAGCTGCGCCTGTTCGGGCACCGCGCGTTCGCGATGGGCGGCGTGGTCGCGTTCACCTACGGGATGGCACTGTTCGGCTCGACCTATCTCGTGCCGGTGTTCATGCAGATCGGTTTGACCTTGCCGCCGTCGCAGGCCGGGGTCGTGCTGCTGCCGGCCGGGCTGGTGCTCGCGGCGACGATCCCGTTGGCCGGGCGGCTGGCTGACCGGCTGCCCGTCTCGCGCATCGTCGCGACCGGGCTGCTGCTGCTGGCCGCGTCGTTCTTCCTGATGCTCACGGTCGGCCTCGCGAGCTCGCCGTGGTGGATCGTCGCGTGGACGGTCGTCGGCCGCATCGGGCTCGGGTGCGTGCTGCCGTCGCTGAACCTGGGTGCGATGCGCGGGCTGCCCGAGGAGCTGATCTCGCAGGGAGCGAGCACGATCAACTTCATGCGCCAGCTCGGCGGCGCGGTCGGCATCAGCCTGGTCGGCATCGTGCTCGAGTGGCGGCTGCAGGCGCGGCACGACGCGCCGGTGCGTGCGTTCCACGAGACCTTCGTGCTGATCGGCCTCATCACCGCCTGCGCGGTGCTGGCCGCGTTGCGCATGGCGGCGCGGCCGGCGCCAGTCGACGCGGCGCGCTCGTCCGACGCTGCCTAGAATCTGCGCGACCATGAACCTCGGAATCGAATCGCTTCCCGCGCAGTGCGACGTGCTCGTCGTCGGCGCCGGCCCCGCCGGCAGCGCCGCGGCGTTGACGCTCGCGCGCGCCGACGTGGGCGAGGTCGTGCTCGTCGACCAGCACGCGTTCCCGCGCG
>DATEFR010000538.1:0-9958 GCA_035280545.1 Burkholderiaceae bacterium
CGCTGCTGCCGTGGCCATGCCGGTGCCGTCGCCGCGAGTCGACCGGCTGGCGGCGCTCACGATCGTGTGGGCCGTGACCACGATGTTCGGCGCGCCGGCGCACGCCCAGCTCGGCGCGACCGTCGGCATCGACTCGGACTACCGCTTCCGCGGCGTCTCGCTGAGCGACTCGAAACCCACCCTGCGCCTGACCGTCAACCACGATGTAGACGCCGGGGCCTGGGCCGGCACGTACCTCGGCGCATCGCTGACCCGTGCCGATGTGCGCGACGACACCTACGTGCAGACCACCGCATACGCCGGCTACGTCACGCGCCCGCGGGACGGCCGCAGCGTCGAAGCGGGTCTCAGCGTTTCGCACTTCAACGGCGATGCGTCGAGCTACGACTACGGCGAGCTCTACGCCGGTGTGCTCGCATCGCGCTGGAGCCTGCGGGTCTCGTATTCGCCGGACTACTTCGGCCAGCGCGTGCAGACCTTGTACGCCGATGCCAGCGCGCACCATGTGCTCGACGAACGCACGAGGCTGTTCGCTCACGTGGGCGCGCTCGTGCCGATCGCCGGCGCGGGCCGCCACAGCGGACCGGACGCGAACCGTTCGCGTGCCGACCTGCGAGTCGGCGTCGGCTGGACCCTGCAGGCGCTGGACCTGCAGATCGCGTGGACCGCGGCCAGCCGCGGCGGTCCCTATCCCGCGGTCTACGCCGGCCGGCGCAGCGCCTGGGTCGCGAGCGCGGCGTACTCGTTCTGAGCTCGATGAACCTCGCGCCGCCCGCGCGGCATACACCATCGTGATCGCGGTACGACGTGCGCCGCGGCGCTATCGGCATGGCCGCGCAAGCGGCGAAGGGGGTCGCGATGATGTCGACGAGGCAAGCGTTCGCAATGCGGATGAATCGGTGCGCGGTGCGGTGGTGCGGCGTGGGTGCGCTGCTGCTGCTGGCCGCCTGCGGCGGCGGTGACGACGACAACAACGGCATGTCGGGTTATGCCGTGACCAATCTGGTCACCGACACCAACACATCGAGCAACCCGTACGCGACCTCGAACGTCGACACGCATCTGGTCAATCCCTGGGGCATCGCATTCAACCCGCAGGGCTTCGTCTGGGTTGCGAACAACGCGACCTCGACCTCGACGCTGTACGACGGCAACGGCATGGCGCAGTCGCTGATCGTCGCGATCCCGGCCGGCACCGCGGGCCCGGGCAAGCCCACCGGCATCGTCTACAACGGCACGCAGAGCTTCGTCGTGTCGCAGGGCGGGCTCAGCGGCGCGAGCCGGTTCGTTTTTGCCGGCGAGTCGGGCACGATCGCGGCCTGGTCGCCCAACGTCGACCTGAACAACGCGATCAAGGTCTATGACGGCGCATCGGCCGGCTCGATCTACAAGGGCCTCGCGATCGGCAGCGCGTCGGGAGCGGACCGGTTGTTCGCGGCGGACTTCCACAACGCCGCTGTCGACACGTTCGACGCGACCTTCGCGAAGATCAGCGCGGCCGGCGGCTTCACCGATCCGAATCTGCCCAGCGGCTATGCGCCGTTCGGCATCCAGGTGATCTCGGGCGTCGTGTACGTCACCTACGCGAAGCAGGATGCCGACGCCGAAGACGACGTCAAGGGTGCCGGCCTCGGTCTGGTCAACACCTTCGATACCGCGGGCCACTTCCTGAAGCGGCTGATCACGACCGGCGGCGCGTTGAACGCGCCGTGGGGCATCGCGATGGCACCGTCGAATTTCGGCAAGTTCAGCGGCGCGCTGCTGATCGGGAACTTCGGCGACGGGCGCATCAACGCCTACGACGCGAGCACGGGCGCGCTGATGGGTCCGCTGACCAAGACCGATGGCAACCCGATCGTGGTCGACGGGTTGTGGGGCATCGCGTTCGGCAACGGCATCAACGGCCAGCCCACCAACACCTTGTTCTTCGCGGCCGGGCCGGCCGACGAGGCGCACGGCGTGTATGGCCGCATCGACGTGAGGTGAGCCGCCTCTATCCGGCGGCCAGCGCAGCGACTTGTGCGGCGGTCAGCGCGCCGCTGTACAACCGCAGGTCCTGCAGGCGTCCGTTGAAGTACGGGTCGGCCGAATACTGCGAGCGGCCCAGCCAGTTCTGCGTCGTGTTGCCGAGCTGGAACGGCGCGAGCGCGATCGAGGCGCTGCTGCCCACGGCCGCGCCGTCGACATACAGCGTGCCCTGCGTGCCCGACAGCGTGACCGCCACATGCACCCAGCGGCCGGTGGGCAGCGCGCTGGTCGCGGTGATGCTCTGGTCGCCGAAGTAGGTGGTGCCGCTGACCGAGAAGCGCAGCACGCCGCCGGCGTCGCGCGGGGTCAGCATCATGTAGGCGATGTCGCTGGAGCCGAAGTCGAACACGCGCGCGTTGGTCGACACGGCGTTCCAGTAGACCCACACGGCGATCGTGAAGTCACCCAGGTTCGCCACCGCACCGGACGACAACGCGAGGTATCCGCTCTTGCCGTCAAGCAGCAGTGCATGGCTGCCGCCGGTGCGCCCGTCGCCCCAGCTCGCGCTGCCGGTCAGCGTGCCCGTCACGCCATTGCCGCTTGCGTCGTCGGCGGTCGTGCCGCTGCTCGCGTCCAGCGTCAGCCGGGCGCGCAGCTCGCTCGGCAGTGCGACACGCACGACGTTCGAGGCCGCAGTCTCGCCGCCGGTGTCGGTCGCGGTGACCGTGTAGTACCAGACGCCGTCGCCCGGCGCGTCGGTGTACGTGCGCGGATCGGCGACGCTGGCGATCGGCATGAACGGCCCGCTGGCCGACGTGCCGCGCTTGACCTGGTAGCTCGTTGCATACGCGCTGCCCCACCACGACAGCAGCACCTGTCCGGCCGTCGGGTAAGCCGTCAGGCCGCTGGGCGGCGTGCCGGCGGCGATAGCGTCGCGGCTGAAGGTCAGCGTGCCGAAGCTCGGCTGGTCGCCGCCCCATTCGCTGCGCTCGGGCCGCAGCTGCGCCGCGAACGTCGCGACGAACGGTGCGGCCAGGCCTTTGCGATTCACGTAGTGGTTGTAGATGACTTCCCAGCACGGACGCAGGTTCGGCCGGCCGGCGGTCGACACCGCGGTGAAGAGGCCCTGCCGATTCGCGTAGGTCGAGAACGGCAGCGTGTAGTAGTCGCCGTTCGCATCCTGCAGATTGGACTTGGCGACGTACTCGGCGCCGGCGAGGAAGCGGTTGTTCGAGTAGCCGTACAGGTCCTCGCCCTGGTTCCAGGCCATCTCGCACAGCAGCCCGGTCAGCGCCATGCCCAGCGTCGCATGGCCCTGGTCGCGACCGCTCTCCTGCCACTGGCCGAGATGGCCGGGGTGCAGGTAGTAGACGTTGTGGGCGGCCGCGCCGTTGCCGCGGCCGCTCTTGTAGTAGGCGATCGCCTCGTCGTAGATGTCGGCGCGATCGCACAGCACGCCGACCGCGAGCACGCAGCTGATCGCGCACAGGTCCCAGTTGGCCCAGTAGTTCGTGATGTTCGCGCCGTTGTGGTTCACCAGGAAGTCGTGGCTCATCGGATAGAAGACCGTGAGCAGCAGGTTCTGGAAGGCCGCGAAGTCCTCGGCCTTCCAGCCCGAGTAGGTGCGCATGATCTCCGCGGCATTCGCCCACTGGTAACCGTAGATGCCGGCCGCGAGGAAACGATCCGAGTTGCCGCTCAGCGTCTTCATCGTCGACGACCACGCGTTGAGGAACTTGACCGCCTGGTCGGCGTACGCGGTGTCCTGCGAGACCTTCCAGCGCACCGCGTATTGATAGGTGCGCTCCAGGTCCTCGACCATCGTGCGGAAGTTTTCGCCGTCGCCGCCTCGGATCACGGTCTCGAGCGGGTTCGGCACGGACCAAAGCCCGGCGCGGCTGCTCGAGGTCAACGCATCCCACCCCGCCTTCCACGGCTGAACCCCGGCGTTGGCCTTTTCGCGCATGCGGGCGAAGTCGGCTTCGGTGTGCATCAGGCCGGGGTGCACGAAGCTGCGCGTGGCGGCCGCTGTCGCCGTCGTGACCGAGTCGGCGTTGCTTGTCGTGGCGGCATTGGCGCCGCTGGTGCTGCCGCTGCCCGACGCATCGCCCGCGGTGCTGCCGCCGGCGCCGCATCCTGCCAGCAGCAGCGGCACGCTGCCCATTCCGCGCAGCAGCATGCGCCGCTGCGGGTCCAGGGCCTGCGTGAGGGTGGCGATCGTCTCGGGGGTACTGCTCATCGATGACCTCGTGCGGTGTTGTTCGTGTTGTGGCGAGTCGCCGCGAGCCGGCACGACGCGACCAGGCGGTCGCGTGGCAGCGCCGCTTTTTGTCAGGCCCGACGAGCCGATGGTGCGCATTGCGCCCACGAGGCCGAAAAACGTCAGGTCCGACCACCGTCGGCATACCGCGCGCTGCCCGTTCGCGCCGTGCAGCGCGTGGTTTCGCACGGGTGACACGCGTATGCAACTCACGGACCACCCGGGGTGGCCGGACGCGACGCGGCGCGAGGTCTGCAACGTCTGTTTCAGGTGTTGCGATGGTTGGGGGCTCTTCCGTGTTCGATGATTCGGCGTCGCCAAATTCGGAGGAGTGCCGCATGCTTCGCTACCTGCGCCTTCTGGTCGCCGCCGCGCTGACCTTGCAAATCGGAGTGGCCATGGCGGACGATCTGCGAAGGCCCCGCTTCGCGAAAGTCATCATCGACACCGACTTCAACACCATAGGCGACGACGGCCAGGTGCTCGCGATGGCGGCGCAACTGCAGGCGCGCGGCGCGCTCGAGCTGCTGGGCGTGACCGTCGCGTCGGGCAACCAGTGGCTGAACCAGGGCGTCTCCGATGCGCTGAAGGCGGTGGAGCGCCTGGGCATCGAGAGCCGGGTGAAGGTCTATGCGGGTGCGCCGTATCCGCTGCTGCACGACTACAAGTCCTACCAGGTCCAGCAGATGGTGGTCGGCCCGGCGGTCGACTACGTTGGCGCCTTCGCGAGCGCGCCGACGGACCGCCTGGTGCCGCCGCCCGATGGTTTCGCGACCCACACGCGGCCGGCCGAGCAGAACGCGGTCGACTTCATCATCGAGACCGTGCACCGCTACCCGCACGAGGTCACGATCCTCGAGATCGCGCCGCCGACCAACCTCGCGCTCGCGATCCGCAAGGACCCGAGCATCGTTCCGCTGATCAACAAGATCGTCACGATGGCGGGGCAGGTCTACGCGCCCGGCAACGCGTACCTGGACACCGCGGAGTTCAACTGGTGGTTCGATCCGGAGGCGACCCAGGTCGTGCTGCGCGCGGAGGTCCCGCACTACGTGATTCCGCTGGACTGCACGAACACGCTGCCGCTGACGAAAGACATCTACCTGCAGATCGCGCAGCATCAGCCGCAGACCCCCATCACGCGTCTGTTCCGCGACGAGTACGCGCCGTTCTTCGGCTCCGGCCCGCCGCCCTACCTGCCGTACATCTTCGACACGACCGCGCTCGCGTTCCTCGTCGACCCTACGCTCGCGACCGACGTGCGCGATCTGTGGCTGGACGTCAGCACGACCTTCGATCGGAACTATGGCAAGTCGGTCGTGTACCTGTCCGATCCGTACCCGGCGATCCAGTTGCTGCCGCGAGCCAAGGTGGTGTTCAGGCTCGACAACGCGCGCTTCAATGCGTTGTACGTCGACCTGCTGACCAGCCCGGTTCCGGTCAGAGGCAACGGGCCGCGCGGCTGGTGAGGGCTGCTATGCGGGGGCGCCGCGCGCGAGCTGCGCCGCGTACAGCGCGCGCACGGTCGCGATGGTGTCGGCATCCTCGGCGCGCTTGTCGTGCCGGTAGCCCTTGACGCGCGCGAAGCGCAGCGCCAGGCCGCCGGGGTACTGCGGACTTTCCTGCAGGTCGTTGAACGCGATCTCGACCACCAGCTCGGGTCGCACGTACACCGTGTAGTCGTCGCGGCTGCGCTCGCGCGCGAGCAGCTCGTGCGTCTGCCACTCGAGCAGCGCGTCGGTCATGCCCTTGAAGGTCTTGCCGAGCATGACCCAGCCGCCTGCCTCGTCGCGTGCGCCCAGATGCAGGTTCGACAGCCGGCCGCGCCGGCGGCCGTGGCCCCATTCGGCGGCGAGCACCACCAGGTCCAGCGTGTGCGCGCGCTTGACCTTGAGCCAGCTCGCGCCGCGGCTGCCCGCCTCGTACGGCGCGCCGAGCGCCTTCGCCATCACGCCTTCGTGGCCGCGCGCCAGCGCGTCGGCATAGAAGTCCTCGGCCGCGGCGACGTCGGCGGTGATCAGCCGCGGGATCACCAACGATGCCGGCAACGCCGCCGCGAGCGCATCGAAGCGCTCCTGCGTCGGCCGCTCGACCAGCGGCGTGCCGTCGCGGTACAGGCAGTCGAAGAAGTAGACCGCGAGCGGCAGCTCGGCGCGCATCCGTTCGACATCGAGCTTGCGGCCGAAGCGGCGCATCGTGATCTGGAACGGCTGCGGCGCGCCGCCCGCCGCGAGCGCGACCGCCTCGCCGTCGAGGATCAGCTCCTGCGCCGGCAGCGCTTGCAGCGCCTCGACGATCTCCGGCACCGAGGCGGTGACGTCGTTCAGGTTGCGCGTGTAGACCTTGATCTCGGTGCCCGCCTTGTGGACCTGCACGCGTGCGCCGTCGACCTTCCATTCGAGCGCCGCGGTGTCCAGGCGCGCCATCGCATCGGCGATGTCGGCGGCCGGCTGCGCGAGCATGGGCTGCACCGGCCGGTGCAGCGCGATCGCATAACGCGCGAGGCCGGCGCCGCCTTCCGTCAGCGCAACCCGCGCGACGACACCCAGGTTGCCGGCGAACATCGCGGCGCGGCGCACGTCGGCCACCGGCAGGTCGGCCGCGGCCGCGATCGCGTCGACCATCACGCCCTCGAGCGCGCCCTGGCGCAGCTCGCCGACCAGCAGGCGCAGCAGGAAGTCCTGCTCGGCCGACGTGGCGCGCTCGAACAGCGCGTGCAACTGCGCGCTGCGCTGCGACGCCGAGCCTTTGCCGGTGGTGGCCGCGATGCGGGTCAGCGCGGTGTCGACCTCGCGCAGTGTCAGCGCCGGTTGTTCAGCGTGCTGGCCACGCAGCGCGGCGAGCGTGGCATAGCCCAGCCCCATCCGGCCCTGGCGCGTCACGCCGGACAGGTACGCCACCGCGATCTCGACCTCGTCCGCCGCCGCGCCGCGCAGGCAGCCGGCAATCGCATCGCGCTTGGCGATCCGGCTGCTGGTCTGCGCGGCGGTTGCGGACGCGTCGACGACGGCGGCGAGCGAGGTGGCCATGCGCGCATTGTGACGATGCGCGGTCCACGCTACTCGCCCTGGCGGCGAGGCTACTGGCAGGTGTAGCTGCCCTCCGAGGCGGTCGACCCGCTGCCGCTGTAGGTCGCCTTCTTGGGAAATGGACAAACCGGCCTGCTGACGCTCCCATCGGCCGACTGCAGCACGATGCGGTCCGGTGCCGTCTGTTGCTCGACCCAGGCCACGAGCGCATCGAACATCTGGTCCGAGGCCGGCAGCGGCACCGAATTGACGTCCGCGGCCGGGCTGCTGCTGCCGCTGACCGAACCGACGCCGCCGCAATGGCCGAGGCCCGGGATCATGAACAGACGGTCGAACTTCTGCGCTTCGGCAAATCCGCCGGCCAGGTTGGCCATGCGCGTGTAGTAGTTGATGGAACCCATCGACGGAATCAGCTGATCGCCCCAGCCGTGGAAGTGGATGATCTTCGCGCCCTTGTCGCGCACCTTCGTCAGGTCTGGCGCGTCGGTGTTGATGCCGCCGAAGTACGGCTGCAGCGCATCGCCCTGGGCGTAGGCGTACGCGAGGTCGGCGTAGGTCATGCCGGCCCAGCGGTTCGCGCCGCTGCCGGTGGCGTTGACGAAGGACGGCGTCGAGTACGTCGGATCCTGCAGCTCCAGCGCGACCATGTCGGCGGCGATCGGGAAGGGCCCGAAGAACGGCGGGCTGACCGCATCGTTGGCCAGCAAGGTCAGCGTGGCGCCGCGCGCGAGGCCCCACCAGAGCTGGTTGTTGTTGGCGAGCGCCGAGTTGCTCGCGTTGTCGCTCAGCGGGTCGGGCAC
The DNA here is from genome assembly GCA_035280545.1 of Burkholderiaceae bacterium. Lineage (GTDB taxonomy): Bacteria > Pseudomonadota > Gammaproteobacteria > Burkholderiales > Burkholderiaceae_C > DATCSE01. Next base: position 8,058 of record DATEFR010000538.1, read on the forward strand.
GGTGCCGTCGGCGGTCTGGCCGTACCAGAACTTGTTGATCGCCTGGGCCTGCGCGGCGTTCACGCAGGCCGCGCTGGCGCTCGTGCCGACCACGCCGTTGCCTTGCACGCCCGCGCACAGCACCGCGGCATCGCGAGTCGGGTCGTAGCGGCACTGGCGCGGATCGGGAATGACGCCGAGGTGCTGGCCGCCCACCACGTCGCACGCGCTGACCGCCGCCGCGCTGACGAGGCCGATCTGCGCGTTGCTCAGATTGCCGCCCAGATCGCGCTGCATGACCACCTGGGGGTACAGCTCGTTGGTGATGAAGCGCGTCCAGTTGATCGCCGGGGCTTCGATGACATAGCCGTCGTATTCCTCGGGATGCGCCTGCGCCATCTTGTAGCCCTGGCGGCCTCCGGTGGAGCAGCCTTGCCAGTACGCGTACTTCTGCGGCTTCAGGTAGTACGCGGCAGCCAGTGCCTTGGTCTTCAGCGCCAGTTGATGCAGGCTGCGGTCGGCGAAGTCGGTCCACAAGGTGCTGTTGATGCCGCCGTCCTCGCGCATCGCGAAGGTGCCGGCGCCGACCGTGTGGCCGGTGTCGGTCGTGCCGACGACATACCCGGCAGCGGCGGTGGCCGCGGCGGCGGCATTGCCGATCAGCGTCGTCGACGACTGGTTGCCGCCGGCCCAGCCGCCGCCGCCCAGGTTGCGGATGCGTTCGTTCCAGGCCGAACCCAGCGGCAGCCACACCTCGATGCCGATGCCGGCCGAGGTCGAGGGCGCACCGGCCGTGCCGGGGTTGCCGGGGCCGACGACCATCTTCACGAGGCACAGGTCGGCGCTTGCCGTCGGCGGGACCGGCGAGGCCGGCGTGTCGGACAGCGCGAGCGCATCGCCGGCCTTGAACGACTTGACCAGCACGACCCGCGTGTTCGCATCGGGTGCGAAGGCCGTCTTCATGCTGTCGTCGCAGCTCAGTGCGGTCGGCGCCGGGGAGGGCGCGGGCGCCGGGGCCGCAGGCGTCGCACTGTCGCTGCCGCCGCAGCCGTGCAGCGCCGCGAATGAAAAGGCCGCACTCAGCCAGGCCGCACTGCGGCCGCGTTCGAAAGCCATGGGTTTTTGTCTCCTGCGTTGCGCGTTGTTGTGATCAAGGCGGCCGGCCAGGCCGCAGCGCGCACCTTAGGAGCGGCAATCGCTCCGCGTCTTTCGTCTTTCCGGGAAAGTTTGTCGAGATTCCGCGGGCCCGCTCATCGCTGCCGCCAGCGTGCCGGCGTCGTGCCGGTCTGCTGCCGGAAGACCTGCGTGAAGTGCGATTGGCTGGCGAAGCCGACGCTGACCGCGATCTGCGCGATCGACAGGTCGCGGCGATGAAGCAGCCGCTGCGCGGCCGCGATGCGCTGCAGCTGGACGTATCGATGCGGCGGCATGCCGAATGCCTGCTTGAAGCACATCGAGAAATGGTCCGAGCTCATGCACGCCTCTTGCGCGAGGCGCGCGATGCTCAGGTTGCTGCCGAGCTCGTCGGCGATCAGCGTCCGCAGGCGGCGCTGCAGCGCGACCGTCAGGCCGCCGGCGCCGCGCAGCGCCTCCACATGGGTCAGCGAGCCGCGCTGCTCGAGCCGGCCCAGCAGCGCCAGCGACAAGCCCTCGACGTACAGCGTGTCCGGGCTGCCGCTGCGCGCGGCCTCCAGCAGTTCGCCGGCGATCCATTGCAGCCGTTCATCGAAGACCTCGTGCTGGCGCAGCAGGTCGACCTCGCGATCGCGCCGGGTCAACGCCTGCAGCGCGTGCGGCAGCAACTGGATCGCGATGCAGTGGCCGGGCTGGCCGTCCCAGCGCATGCGCTCGAACTCCAGGCCGCGCGGATAGATCTCGATCATGCCGGGCGCGGTGTGCAGATGGTGCGAGCGGCCGGCGGA
>DATEFR010000539.1:0-14992 GCA_035280545.1 Burkholderiaceae bacterium
GCGATCACGTGCGTGTACGGGCTCAGCAGCTTGACCAGCTGCGCATAGATCTTCGGATTGCCGGCCACCACCTCGCGCTGGTACATGAAGTCGGCGTCGCCGGTGAAGTTGCCGATCAGTCCCCCGGCTTCGGTGACGAGCAGCGAGCCGGCGGCGATGTCCCACGGGCTCAGGCCGGTTTCGAAGAAGCCGTCGGTGTAGCCGGCGGCGACATAACAGAGATCCAGCGCCGCCGAGCCCGGCCGGCGCAGCCCGGCGCAGTTCTGCATCACGATCTCGAACATCTGCAGGTAGCGCTTGAAGTTGTCGCCCTTGCGGAACGGAAAGCCGGTGCCGATCAGCGAATCGGCCATCCGGATGCGCTTCGAGACGCGCAGCCGCTTGTCGTTGAGGAACGCCCCGCGGCCCTTCGAGGCGTAGAACAGGTCGTTGCGGTTCGGGTCGTAGACCACCGCCTGCTGCACCTGGCCGCGCACCGCGAGCGCGATCGAGACCGCGTACACCGGGAAGCCGTGGATGAAGTTGGTCGTGCCGTCCAGCGGGTCGATGATCCAGACGAATTCGCTGTCCTTCGCGCCGTGCGCGCGGCCGGACTCCTCGGCGAGGATGCCGTGGCCCGGGTAGGCCGCGAGCAGCGTCTCGATCACCGCGGCCTCGGCGGCGCGGTCGACCTCGGTGACGAAGTCGTTCGGCGACTTGGTGTCGACCTTCAGCAGGTCGAGGTCCAGCGAGGCACGGTTGATGATGGCCCCCGCGCTGCGTGCCGCCTTGATGGCGATGTTGAGCATGGGGTGTAGCGCTTGGGACATGGGCAATGGCGAGGTGGGGAAGCACGCGATGCGTGCCGCGAGACGACGAAGCGCGCACTCGTGAGCCGAAGTACGCGCTGGGATAATCGCAATTTTACGTCCCCCGCCCATGCCGGCCCCGCCGACTCCCGACTCCACCCGCTTCGTGCTGATCGCGACCAGCCACGCCGGCAACGTCGGCGCGGCCGCGCGCGCGATCAAGGTGATGGGGTTCACCGACCTCGTGCTGGTCGCGCCGCGCCACGGCGCCGAGGTGCTGGCGAGCGCCGAGGGCGATGCGATGGCCAGCGGCGCGACCGATGTGCTGCGCGGCGCGCGGGTCGTCCGGACGCTGGAGGAGGCGCTGGCCGGGACGACGTACGCCTGCGCGACCGCGATGACGCCGCGCGACTTCGGCCCGCCGACCTACGCGCCGCGAGCGCACCTGGCGACGCTCGCGCAGGGCACGCACCGGGTTGCGTTCGTGTTCGGCTCGGAGCGCTACGGTTTGTCGAACGAGGACGTCTACCGCTGCCACGCCTGCCTCAGCATCCCGACCGCGCCCGACTATGGCTCGCTGAACCTGGCGCAGGCGATCCAGCTGATCGCGTACGAGTGGCGCCAGGCGCTGGGTGGCTTCGACGTGGCGCCGCGCACCGCGCCGGTTCAGCATGCCGATGCGGCGGCGGTCGCTGGGGTGCTCGAGCACTGGCGCGAACTGCTGGTCCAGGTCGGCTACCTCGATCCGAACGTGCCGCGCAAGCTGATGCCGCGGCTGCAGCAGTTGCTGAACCGGGCCGAGCTGACGAACGATGAGGTGCAGATCCTGCGCGGCATCGCGAGAGCGGCGCAGAAGGCCGCGACGACGCCCGCTCCGGCGGCTTTGCGCGCCCGCGAATAAGCAATCCACGAAATCCCCGCCTGCCGACGCAATCTCGGCCCCACGGCTACACTGCGCCGACACTACAAGCGCCCGCCATGTTCGAGCGAATCCGAGAAGACATCGCCTGCATCCTCGAGCGCGACCCCGCTGCGCGCAGCCGGTTCGAGGTGCTGACCTGTTATCCGGGGCTGCACGCGCTGATCTGGCACCGGCGTGCCCATGCATGCTGGAACCTCGGCTGGTTCTGGCTCGCGCGCTTCCTGTCGCACCTCGGGCGCTGGCTTACCGGCATCGAGATCCATCCGGCGGCGAAGATCGGCCGACGCGTCTTCATCGACCACGGCATGGGTGTCGTGATCGGCCAGATGGCCGAGATCGGCGACGAATGCACGATCTACCAGGGCGTGACCCTGGGCGGCACTTCACTCGCGAAGGGCGCGAAGCGGCACCCGACGCTGGGCCGCGGCGTGATCATCGGGGCGAATGCCTGCGTGCTCGGCGGCTTCACGGTCGGCGACGGCGCGCGGGTCGGTTCCGGCGCGATCGTGACCAAGCCGGTGCCGGCCGGCGCGACGGCGGTCGGCAACCCGGCGCGTGTCATCGTCGCGCAGGAAGCTGCCACGCGCGAGGCCGCCGCCGCGAAGATGGGGTTCTCGGCCTACGGCGTGACGCAAAGCGACGATCCGGTGTCGCAGGCGATGAAGGGTTTGATCGACAACGCGTCGGGCCACGAGCACCAGATCGCGCTGCTGTGGCAGGCGATCGAGAAGCTGTCGGCACGTTCGCGCGAGCTGCCCAGCACCGACTGCGTGCCCGACGACGCCCACACGACCGAAGAGTTCGACGCCGATCGCCTCAACCGGCTGGTCCGGTAGCGGCGGTCAGAACACCAGCAGCAAGGCCGGCAGCAACAGCAGCCAGGCGCCGTTGCGCGGCACGTCGATCATCAGCGTCTCGCTGTACGGGCTGACGTAGCCGTCGCTCTCGATGCTGCGGTAGCGGAAGTAGTAGCGCCCGCCGAAGGTCGGCTTCGGGACCTGCCATTCGGAACTGGGCAGTTCGTCGCTCGCGACGATGTCGGTGAACTCCGGGTCGTGCGCCAGCTCGACGCGCTGACGGTCGCCTTCGCGGCCGCTCCACTTGAAGATCAACGAGCGGCCGTCGGCCGCGACGGCCGCGGTCGGTTGCGCCGGCAGCGCGCGGATCTCGAAGCGCTGCGGGTCGCCGAACGGGCCGTGGTCGCCGTCCGGGCGGATGCTGGCCAGGCGCCACCAGTAGGCGCCCGGCTCGGTGATGTCGGTTCGGGTCTGGCCGTCGGTCAGCCCGTCGCGGTCCAGCAGCAGCTGGCCGAATTCGGCGTCGCGCGCGATCTGCAGGTGCGTGCTCGGCGCCTCGACGTTGCGGGCCCAGGCGAACTCGACCGGGCCGACCGGCTGCTTGGCGTCGGAGCGCGGCCGGTTGTACGCCGGCGGCTCGGGCCGCGCCTTCAGCACGAACGCGAGCTTGGCGTCGCGTCCCTCGATGCCGCGCCCGCCGATGCGGCGCACGCGCAAGTTCCAGTTGCCGTCGGCGAGGTCGGCGATGCGCACCTCGGCGCCGGGCTCGGCGCGCTGGTCGCTGACGGTCGTGTCGAACGCCGGGTCGGCGGCCACCTGCACGCGCGTCGTCCCGTTCGCCTCGGGCACGCGCAGGCGCACCAGCGGGCGCTCGAAGCGCTGCGGGATGCCGCTCAGGTCGGGCGCTTCGAGCATCCGGGTCGCGACCGGCGCAGCGGCGCCGGCATCGGCCTGCGCGCCGAAGCCGGCCGCCAGGTCGGTGCCCGATCGGCTGTCGGCCCGGTCGAAGCGGACCTTGCCTTCGACGACTTCCGAGTGCGTGCTGCGGTTCGCCTCCTCGTCGAAGCTGACCCGGTAGTGCGTGCCGCGCACGCCGATCACCGCGGTCGGCGTGACGACCTCGAGCGGCTTGATCCGCAGCACCTTGGTGGCGAACACCTCGACCGAGCCGCGCAGCAGGCGCAGGCTGCCGGTGAACCAGCCGGCGCCGGCGTCGTCTGCGACGACGGCATTCGGCGGGGCGTCCGCCGAGCGCGAGCCTATGCGTCGGCTCGCCGCAAGCTGGGCCAGGCTGGAGGGCGGGACCTGCACCCGTGAGCGGTCGGCCAGCTCGATGACGGCCGAGGCGTTCGGGCCGGTCTCCAGCCTTTCGCCTTCGGCAAGCCGCGCGTTCGGCTCGACGGGCCGGTCGCCGACCTTCACGTCGCCGGTCACCTCGACCAGCGTGGCCGGCACCGGCACCGTGCGCATCAGCCGCGCCGGGATGCGCAGCACCTGGCCCGGGCGGATCACGTTCGGGTTGCGCAGCTTGTTGATCCGCGCGACCTCGCGCCATGCCTGGGGCGACACCAGCACCGTCTGCGACAGGCCGCTCAGCGTGTCGCGCTTGACCACCTTGAACTCGAGCATCGCTTCGCCGGCGGCGACGGCCGGCGTCGTGTGCAGCGCCAGCGGCAGCAGGGCCGCGAGCATCGCGGCAAGCGTTGTGCGATGAGGGGGGTACTGCTGCTGGCGCGGCGCGGTCCCCATGTCGTCAGGAAGTCGCGGGGGGACGCTGTGCGGACTTCGGACGGAAGGCCTTGCAGACCGCGCCGTCGGTGTCGATGTACGGCCCGCCGATCAGGTCGATGCAGTACGGCACCGCGGCGAAGATGCCGGGCACCGGCGGCTCCGCGGTGGCCAGCCCGCCCAGCGTCTCGGCAATCGCCTTGGGCTGGCCGGGCAGGTTGATGATCAGCGCCTTGCCGCGGATCACCGCGACCTGGCGGGAGAGGATCGCGGTCGGCACGAACTTCAGGCTGATCTGCCGCATCTGCTCGCCGAAGCCGGGCATCACCTTGGTCGCGACCGCGAGCGTGGCCTCGGGCGTCACGTCGCGCGTAGCCGGGCCGGTGCCGCCGGTGGTCAGCACCAGATCGCAGCGCGCCTGATCGACCAGCTCGATCAGCCCGGCGCGGATCTGGTCTTCCTCGTCGGGGATCAGACGCTGCTCCCAGGTGATGGGGTTGCGCACGGCCGAGGTCAGCCAGCTCTGCAGGGCCGGAATACCCATGTCGGCGTAGACGCCACTGGAGGCGCGGTCGCTGACCGAGACCACGCCGATGCGCACGGGATCGTAGGCGGTGGAGTCACTCATTCGCTGGCGTGTGTTGCTTGATGAACTGGAACAGCTCGCGGTAGGCGCGGCCGCTGCGCTTCTCGGGTTCGAGCGCGGCGTCCTTGCGGGCGGCGCGCACCAGGCTGCGCAGTTGCTGGGTGTCGCTGCCGGGGCGTTGCGCCGCCCACTGCGTCAGAGCATCGTCGCTCGCCAGCAGTTCGGCGCGCCAGCGTTCGGCTTCGTGCAGCGCGAGCGAGTCTTTTGCACGGCCCAGTTGCAGTTCGGCGACGGCCTGGCGGACCGGCTCGGCGTCGTCCTCGCGGCGCATCAGCTTGCCGATGTACTGCATCTGGCGGCGCCGGCCTTCGTGGCTGCGGGTTTTCTTGTAGGTCAGGATCGCCTCGAGCAGCGTCTCGGAGATCGCAAGCCCTCGCAGGCGGTCGTCGGGCAGCGCGGCGGCGGCTTCGCCCAGGGCTTGCAGATCGTGCGAGGCCTGCTTGCGCTTGGTCTTGCTCGGCGGTTCGTCGGCGGCGTTGAAATCGATATCGGACATGGAGAGGCGGCGGGATCGGTGCAAGCCCAAGGCCGACAGCTCCGAAGGGCGTCGGTATCATAGACCGGCCCCGATAGACCGAACCTGCATTCCGCTCAGCACACCACCACGCAGACATGTCCGCCTCCTCGTCGACGAACAAGCCCTCCGGTTTCGCGTATGCACGCGAGCAGTTCCAGCAGATCGTCGACGATGCGCTGGCCTATGCCAAGTCGCTAGGCGCCAGCGATGCGAGCGTCGAGGTCTCCGAAGGCGTCGGGCTGTCGGTGTCGGTGCGCAAGGGCGAGGTCGAGAACGTCGAGCGCAACCGCGACAAGTCGCTGGGCGTGACCGTCTACATCGCGCAGCGCCGCGGCAACGCGAGCACCTCGGATTTTTCGCGGGCTGCGCTCGAGCAGACCGTGCGTGCCGCGCACGACATCGCGCGCTTCACGGCCGAGGACCCGGCGGCCGGGCTGCCGCAGTCCGAGGACCTCGCGCTGGGTGAAGCGGCCGAGCGCGATCTGGATCTCTTCCACCCGTGGGCGATCGATGCCGAGCAGGCAATGGAGATCGCGCTGCGCTGCGAGGCGTCGGCATTGGGCGTCGACCCGCGGATCACGAATTCCGAGGGCGCGGGCGTCTCGGCGCAGCAGTCGCACTTCTACGCCGGCAACTCGCGCGGCTTCCACGGCGGGTATGCGAGCTCGCGGCATTCGCTGTCGGTCGCGCCGATCGCGTCGATCGCGACGAAGAACGGCGAGAGCGACATGCAGCGCGACGCGTGGTACTCGTCGATGCGCTCGCCGACCGAGCTCGCGGCGCCGGAAGCGGTCGGCCGTTATGCGGCCGAGCGGGCGCTGTCGCGGTTGGCCTCGCGCAAGATCAAGACCTGCGAGGTGCCGGTGCTCTACGAGTCGTCGCTCGCCTCGGGGCTGCTCGGCGCCTACGTGCAGGCCACCAGCGGCGGCGCGCTGTACCGCAAGTCGAGCTTCCTGATCGACAGCCTGGGCAAGCAGGTGCTGCCCGAGCATGTCGACATCCAGGAAGACCCGCACCTGCTGCGCGGCAAGGGCAGCGCGCCGTTCGACGACGAGGGCGTGCTGACCCGCCGGCGCGACGTGGTGCAAGGCGGCGTCGTGCAGGGTTATTTCCTCTCGACCTACTCGGCGCGCAAGCTCGGCATGCGCACGACGGGCCATGCCGGTGGCTCGCAGAACCTCGCGCTGACGAGTCGGCTCACGCAAGCGGGCGACGATCTCGATGCGATGCTGCGCAAGCTCGGGCGCGGCCTGTTCGTGATCGAGCTGATGGGGCAGGGCGTCAACTACGTGACCGGCGACTACTCGCGCGGCGCGGCCGGCTTCTGGGTCGAGAACGGCCGCATCCAGTACCCGGTCAACGAGATCACGATCGCCGGCAACCTGCGCGACATGTTCAAGCAGATCGTCGCGGTCGGGGCCGACGCGTACACGATGGGCAGCAAGACCATCGGCTCGGTGCTGATCGAGCGCATGAAGATCGCCGGTTCCTGACCCGGCCTCGGCTGCGGCGGGCAAGCCCGGTGGCATGGGCTGTCAAACGCACGCAATAATTGCGGGTTTGTTTCAAATGCGGGCTGGCGCGAACCGTGGCTGCGGTTGTCGCCGGCGCGCTCTACTCACGACGATGTCTGGAGACTTCCCCATGAGCTTCGCTTTTCCCTTTCGCGCCCGCCGGCTGATCGTGGCGCTCGCGGCCGCCGGCGCCGTCGCGTCGGGCTATGCGGCCGACATCCGGATCGGCGCTGCCGAGGCCCTGTCCGGCCCGGCCAGCCAATACGGCCAGTCGATCCGCAACGGCTTCCAGCTCGCGGCCGACGAGATCAATGCAGCCGGCGGCGTCAAGGGCAACAAGATCGCGCTCCAGTTCGAGGACGAACAGGGCAAGAAGGAACAGGCGATCGACGTCTTCAAGAAGCTGATCTTCCAGGACAAGGTGCTGATGCTGTTCGGGCCGACGCTGTCGAACTCGGCGCAGGCCGCCGACCCGATCGCACAGGCCGCGAAGACCGTCGTGTTCGGCACCTCGAACACGGCCGACGGCATCACCTCGATCGGCGACCATGTGTTCCGCAACTCGGTGACCGAGGCCGACGTGCTGCCCGAGACGCTGCGCGTCGCTTCCAAGCATGCCGGCGTCAAGAAGGTCGCGGTGCTCTACGGCAACGACGACGTGTTCACGAAGAGCGGCTACGACGCGTTCAAGAAGGCGCTCGAGGACCTGAAGATCCCGGTCACGACGACCGAGACCTTCGCGAAGGGCGACGTCGACTTCAAGGCCCAGCTGACGAAGATCAAGGCGAGCAACCCGGATGCGATCGTGCTGTCGGCGCTGATCGCCGAAGGCGCCCCGATCATGGTGCAGGCGCGGCAGCTCGGCATCAACCTGCCGTTCATCGGCGGCAACGGGATGAACTCGGTCAAGGTGTTCGACCTCGCGAAAGGCGCGAGCGACAACCTGTGGGTCGGCAGCCCCTGGGCGCTGGGCAACCAGACGCCGGAGAACCAGCACTTCGTCGTGGCCTACACGCAGAAGTACAAGGCGGCGCCGGACCAGTTCAGCGCCCAGGCCTACGACGCGATGAACATCGTCGCGAACGCGCTCGGCAAGATCAAGCTGAGCGGCAATCTCGAGGCCGACCGCAAGGCGCTGCGCGACGCGCTGCCGAACGTGACGCACACCGGCGCGACCGGCGCGTTCAAGTTCCGCCAGGCCAAGACCAAGGACGGCAAGCCGGCCGGCTACGACGCGCAGCAGGCGGCGATCGTCAGCGTCACGAAGGACGGCAAGTACTCGATCGAGAAGTAGCGTGCGTACCGGGTGAGGGCAGCGCCGCTCACCCGGCCCGAACCTGATGCTGGAACAACAACTCGTCAACGCCCTCTCGCTGGGCTGCGTCTACGCGCTGTTCGCGCTCGGCTTCACGCTGGTCTTCGGCGTGCTGGGCGTGATCAACCTGTCGCACGGCGCGATCTTCATGATCGGTGCCTATGCGGCGCTGCAGGCCGTCACGAAGCTGGCGTTTCCCCTCTGGGCGTCGCTGATCGCGGCGCTCGTGATCGCCGGTGCGTTCGGCTTCGTGGTCGACTTCCTGATCCTGAAGCCGCTGCGCAAGCGCAACGCGCCGCACCTGATCCCGATGATCGCGACGATCGGCCTCGCGATCTTTTTCAACAACGCGTCGCAAGGCATTTTCGGCGCGGAAAACCTGCGCTTCCCGAGCGAGATCGTGCCGAACGCGCCGCTGCATTTCGCCGGCGTGCAGATCAGCGTGCTCGAGCTCGCGATCGTGCTGCTGTCGTTCGCGCTGATGGCCGGGCTGCTGCTCGTGATGCGCCGCACCCAGCTGGGCCGCGCGCTGCGCGCGATCGCCGAGTCGCCCAAGGCCGCGGCGCTGCTGGGCATCAATGTCGAGGGGCTGTTCTACCTGACCTCGACCGTCGCCGCGGCGCTCGGCGGCGTGGCCGGCGTGCTGATCGCGCTGTACTCGAACGCGGTGTTCCCGCTGATGGGCCAGCCGATGCTGCACAAGGGCATCGCGGTGATCATCCTCGGCGGCATGGGCGACATCCGCGGCGCGCTGCTGGGCGGGCTGTTCCTCGGCTTTGCCGAGGTGATGTCGGTCGCCTACATCGGCTCGACGATGCGCGACGCGGTCGCGTTCGGGCTGCTGTTCCTCGTGCTGCTGCTGCGGCCCCAGGGCATGTTCGGCAAGGTGCTCGAACGGAAGGCTTGAGCACCATGGAGTGGTTCGACAATTTCTGGGCGGTCTACAGCAACCTGGTGCTGACCATAGGCATCAACGCGCTGCTCGCGCTGTCGATCTGGCTGACGCTGTCGTGCGGGCTGCTGGCGATGGCGAATGCCGCGTTCATGGGCATAGGCGCCTACACCGCCTCGCTGCTGACCATGAACGCCGGCGCGCCGTTCCCGGTCGCGCTGGCCGGCGGCGTGATCGCGCCGACCCTGGTCGCGCTGGCGATCGGCGGGCCGACGCTGCGCCTGTCGGGCGTCTACCTCGCGATGGCGACGCTGGGCTTCGGCGAGGTCGTGCGGGTGCTGATCCTGAACGCCGAGTCGTTCACCGGGGGGGCGCTCGGGTTGAACGGCATTCCGCAGCAGACGCAGTGGTGGCACGTCGTGCTCGCGCTCGTGGTCGTGCTGTGGCTGTTGTGGCGGCTGCGCCGCTCGCGCATCGGCCGTGCGTTCGAGGCGATCAAGGAGGACGGTGTCGCCGCATCGCTGATGGGCATCGGCGTGATGGCGCACAAGATGCTCGCGTTCGCGCTGGGCGCGGCGATCGCCGGCCTGGCCGGCGCGCTGAACGCGCACCTGACCTTCTTCATCGGGCCCAGCGAGTTCGGCTTCGACCGCGGCGTCGACATCCTGACGATGGCGATCCTCGGCGGCACCTCCGGGCTGACCGGCCCGGTGCTGGGGGCGCTGATCGTCACGCTGCTGCCCGAACTGCTGCGCGGCCTGAAGGACTTCCGCACGATGGTCAACGGCGCGATCCTCGTGCTGATCGTGTTGTTCCTGCCCAAGGGCTTGTGGGATCCGTTGCGCTTCCGGCAGTGGTTCGCGCGCACGCCGCGCAAGCCGGCCCCGGCCGCGGTCGGAGAGCGCTGATGCTGAAGCTGACCCAGGTGTCCAAGCGCTTCGGCGGCCTGAGCGTGCTGCAGGAAGTGAGCTTCGAGGTGCCGTCCGGTTCGGTGTTCGGCCTGATCGGGCCCAACGGCGCGGGCAAGACGACGGTCTTCAACCTGATCACCGGACTGCTCGCCCCCAGCGGCGGCCAGATCGAGTTCGACGGCCGCAGCCTGGTCGGGGTGGCGCCGCACCAGATCACGCGGCGCGGTCTGGGCCGCACGTTCCAGAACATCCGCATCTTCAAGGAGATGTCGCTGCTCGAGAACGTCATCGTCGGGATGCACGCGCACCTGACCTACGGCGTGCCGGCGCTGCTGTTCGCGCTGCCGGGCTTTCGCGCGCAGGAACGCGCCTCGCATGCGAAGGCGCTGGAGCTGCTGTCGTGGGTGGGCCTGGACCACAAGGCCGCGGACATCGCCGACAACCTCTCCTACGGCGATCAGCGCAAGCTGGAGCTGGCGCGGGCGCTCGCGACCGAGCCGCGCCTGCTGCTGCTCGACGAGCCGGTCGCCGGGATGAACTCGGGCGAGAAGGTCGAGTTGATGGCGCTGATCCAGCGCATCGCGCAGCGCGGCTACACGATCTTCATGATCGAGCACGACATGCGTTTCGTGATGGGGCTGTGCCAGCGCATCGCGGTCCTGAACTTCGGCCGCATCATCGCGGAGGGCGCGCCGGCCGAGATCCAGAGCAACCCGGCCGTGATCGAGGCCTATCTGGGTCGAGAGGACGACGAAGCCGTTGCGGAGGGTGCACGATGACCGCGCTGCTCGAAGTGCGCGGGCTCGAGGTCACCTACGGGCACATCGAGGCGGTGCAGGGCATCGCCTTCGAGGTGCATGCCGGCGAGATCCGCACGCTGGTCGGCGCGAACGGGGCCGGCAAGTCGACGACGCTGCTGGCGCTGTCGGGGCTCGTGAAGCCGAAGGCCGGGTCTATCCGCTTCGAAGGCGAGGAGCTGACGAAGCTCAAGCCGCACCAGATCGTCGACCGTGGCCTGGTGCAGGTGGCCGAGGGACGGGCGATCCTGACGACGCTGACGGTGCGCGAGAACCTCGAGCTCGGGGCCTACCGGCGCAAGGACCGCACCGGCGTGGCGAGCGATCTCGAACGGGTGCTCGCGCTGTTCCCGCGTCTGCACGAGCGCATCGGCGGGCTGGCGGGCAATCTGTCCGGCGGCGAGCAGCAGATGCTCGCGATCGGTCGGGCCCTGCTCGCCAAGCCGCGGCTGTTGCTGCTCGACGAGCCGTCGATGGGGCTCGCGCCCATCATCGTGCAGGACATCTTCCGCACGCTGCGCCGGATCAACCAGGAGGGGCTGACGATCTTCCTGGTCGAGCAGAACGTGCGGCAGGCGCTGAAGGTGGCCAGCCACGGCTACGTGCTCGAGAACGGCCGCATCGTGCTCGACGGTGCGAGCGGGCGGTTGCTGAACGACCCGAAGGTGGCTGCAGCGTATCTCGGGGGCTGAGAGGGCGGGCAGCCCGCGGCAGGCTCAGCCCGCCGCTGTCGCCGCGACGAACAGCTTGGTCGAACGCGCGCCCGAGCGGCAGAACGCGAGGATGGGCCGCGGCAGCTCGGCGAGCAGCTTCGCGAACGCGGCGATCTCCTCCGGCGACTGGTACGCGCCGCTGACCGGCAGGAACCGGTACTCGAGCCCGGCGGCGTGCGCGGCCGCCTCGATCGAGGCGCTGGTGGGCTGGTCGGGCCCGTGCTCGAAGTCGGGCCGGTTGTTGACTACGCTCTTGAAGCCCATGCGCGCGGCCTCGGCCATCGCGTCGGGCGTGAGTTGAGGGGCGACGCAGACGTCGGGCGAAACGGGGCGGATCGGAAGCGAGCTCATGGGCGTCACTTTGCCAGAGCCGCCTTGACCGCGGCCGAGACCTGGGCCATGTCGGCTTTCCCGGCGAGCTTGGCTTTCGCCGCCGCCATCACCTTGCCCATGTCGCCCGGGCCGCTGGCGCCGACCTCGGCGACGATCGCCGCGACCTCGGCCGCGATCGCATCGGCAGCCAGGCGTTGCGGCAGATAGGCTTCGAGCACGGCAAGCTCGGCGCTTTCTTTTTCAACCAGGTCGGGGCGGTTGCCGGCCGTGAACTGCGCGATCGAGTCCTTGCGCTGCTTCACGAGCTTGTCGATGATCCCGACGATCGCCGCGTCGTCCAGCGTGATGCGCTCGTCGACCTCGCGCTGCTTCATGGCCGCCATCAGGCCGCGGATGGTCAGCAGGCGCGCCGCGTCCTTCGCGCGCATCGCGGTCTTCATGTCTTCGTTGATCTGGTCTTTCAGGCCCATCGTGGTGCTCCGGTGGCTCCAAAGTACAAAAGCCCGCTGGCGCGGGCTTTGTCGGGTTCGAATACCGCTGTGCTCAGTACAGCTTCTTCGGCAACTGCATGCTGCGAACGCGCTTGAAGTGGCGCTTGATCGCGGCCGCCTTCTTGCGCTTGCGCTCGGCGGTGGGCTTTTCGTAGAACTCGCGCGCCCGCAGATCGGTCAGCAGGCCGAGCTTCTCGATGGTGCGCTTGAAGCGGCGCAGAGCCACGTCGAACGGCTCGTTTTCTTTGACGCGAATCGTAGTCATGTAACGCTTGGGGATTCCGGTAGTTGCTCTTGCTTCACTGCTCCAGCGGAATGACCTGGCCCAGCAAAGACCGTCGATTATATGCAGGAAAACGAGCCCGCGCAACAGCGTGTGGGCAAGCGCTAACCACGGGCCGCCAACGCCCGGGCGCAGGCCGCCGCGCTGGCCCAGGCCCACTGGAAGTTGTAGCCGCCGAGCCAGCCGGTCACGTCGACGACCTCGCCGATGAAGTAGAGGCCCGGGATGCGCCGGCTTTCGAGCGTCTGCGAGCTGAGCTCGCGGGTGTCGACGCCGCCTGCGGTGACCTCGGCCTTGCGGTAGCCCTCGCTGCCCTGCGGCTTGAGTTCCCAGCGGTGCAGTCGCTCGGCGAGCTGCACGAGCGTGTGGTCGCGCTGCTGCGGCATCGGCAGCGCTGCTTCGCCGGGCATCTCCGCGAGCCAGGCGTCGGCCAGGCGCTTCGGGATGATCTCGGCCAGCTCGTTCGCGAGCTGGCGCTGCGAGCGACGTTTGGCGTCGACCAGCTGGTCGGCGAGATCGCCGCTCGGGGCCAGGTCGATGCGGATCGGCGTGCCTGGCCGCCAGAAGCTCGAAATCTGCAGCACGGCCGGTCCGCTCAGGCCGCGGTGCGTGAACAGCAGGTCTTCGACGAATTCGGCGCGCTCGCGCGCCTCGCCGGTGGCGATGCGCACCTCGAGCGAGGCACCCGACAGCGCCGCATAGGGTGCCCAGGTGGCCGGGTCGAAGGTCAGCGGCACCAGCGCCGGCCGCGTTTCGACGATCGCATGGCCGAACTGGCGCGCGAGGCGGTAGCCGAAGTCGCTCGCGCCGATCTTCGGGATCGACAGGCCGCCGGTTGCGACGACCAGCCGCGCCGTGCGAACCGTGCCGCGATCGGTGGCCAGTTCGAAGCCATCGGCCCCGTGATGCCGTACTTCGTGCACCGCGCACGGCTGCCAGTGCAGCACGCCGCCTTGCCCGCATTCGCGCAGCAGCATCTCGATGATCTGGTCGCTGCTGTCGTCGCAGAACAGCTGGCCCTTGTGCTTCTCGTGCCAGGCGATGCGATGGCGCTCGACCAGCGCGATGAAGTCGGCCGGGGTGTAGCGCGCCAGCGCGGAGCGGCAGAAGTGCGGGTTGGCCGAGAGGAAGTTGGCCGGCCCGGCGTCGCGATTCGTGAAGTTGCAGCGCCCGCCGCCCGAGATGCGGATCTTCTCGGCGACCTTCTCGGCATGGTCGAGCAGCAGCACCTTCGCGCCGAGCTGCCCGGCGATTGCCGCGCAATGCAGGCCGGCAGCCCCGGCGCCGATGATGACGGCGTCGAAGCCGCGAGGATCGGAACCCAGTGCTCAGCCCTTCCAGACGAACGGGAACGCGAGCTGCTTGACGTAGCCGTTCGGCACGTAGTCGCCGACCACGCCGTACTGGTCCGGCCATTTGCGGTCGGCCTGCACCGCGGTGCCGAAGAGGTGATCGAGGAACGCGAAGTGCGCCGCGTAGTTCTTGTCGATCGCCTCGTCGTCCTGGCTGTGGTGCCAGTGGTGGAAGTTCGGCGTGACGATCAGGTAGCGCAGCGGCCCCAGCCGCACGCTGACATTGGCATGGTTGAACACCGCCTGGAAGCCGACGACCACGATGTACGCGTCTATCACTTCCTTCGAGAACCCGAGCACATAGATCGGCGCGAGCACCAGCGTGCGCGTGATCAGCAGCTCGAGGATGTGCTGGCGCGAGCCCGCCAGCCAGTCCATGCTCTTCACGCTGTGGTGCACTGCGTGCAGCCGCCACAGCAGCGGCACCTCGTGGTAGGCGCGGTGCGTCCAGTACTGCACCAGGTCGGCGACCAGGATGATGAGGAACAGCGCCACCCAGAAGTTCAGCCCCGCGACCCAGCCGCGGATCCCGTCGTTCGCGGCCCAGCCGAACAGCTTGTGCACGAGCAGGTTGGTGGCGAGCAGGATGAAGCCGACCACCATGTGGTTGACGATGAAGTGGTGGAAGTCGGTCTGCCACTCGGCCCGGAACACCGGCTGCTCGCGGCGCAGCGCGAACAGCTTCTCGATGAACACGAAGATCAGCGCCGAGCCGAGCAGGTCGAGGATGAACCAGTCGAGTCCGATGTACGGCGTGTTGTCGGCGAAGTCGTTGACCGGCACCTTGTGGCCACCCAGCGCCAGGCTCACGCCGATCAGCGCGAAGGCACCAAACGCGAGCCAACGCGAACGGCCGCGCACGATGTTGAACAGCGCCAGGCCGCCCGACAGCACGAGCGACCAAAACAACAGCTGCCGCATGACATCGACGTTGTACGACTTGCGCAGCTGAGGCGTCGTCAGGTACTCGGGAAAGTGAAAGGCCAGCACCCC
>DATEFR010000540.1:0-3078 GCA_035280545.1 Burkholderiaceae bacterium
GCCGCACCCGAGTTCACGATCGCGGTCAGCGACGGTCGTGCGACGAGCGGACCGCTTCATGTGCAAGCGGTGTTGGATCAGGAGCCGCATGCGACCCCGAAGACGGGCGACGTCACGGCGCCTGGCGCCGCGACCTCGGCAACCGGCAGCGTCTCGACGGCCTCGCCGCGGTCCACGCCCCAAGTCGCGGCACTGGTGCCCTCGGTGACGACGACCGCCCCCATCGCCGCGCCGCAGGCGTCGCGACCGACCGAGGAGATCAGCGTCGGCACGACGCGCACGATCGACGTATCGCTTGCAACGGCCGTGCTGCGGTTGCCGACGGACCCGATCGACAGCAACGAACGGGGCACCCTCGCGGCGTTCGACACCGACCCGCTGCGCACATTGCTGCTGCAGCTGAACCATGCACCCGGCGCAAGTCGCGACACGCAAGAAGGCGGCTCGCCGCACATCGCGATCCCATCCGGCGAACAGGAAGACACCGACGGGTCCGGCCTGCAGGCGGTGATCCTGCAGACCCTGGGGATGGCGTTGACGGTGGGCAGCGTCTGGTGGGCGCTGCGCATCACCGGCCTGCTGGGCGCACTGATGGCGTCGTTGCCGGTCTGGCGTCAGATCGACTTGCTGCCGGTGCTCGCCGATGACGAAGACGAGGACGACCCACCCTCGGATCCCGATGACGACGATGACGAATCCGCGCGGGATGAAGCGGCTGTCGGGCGACATCTCTTCGTCGAACCGGGAGCCCGAGCATGAGCCGGCGGTTCCGCCTGCCCAGACTGGGCACCACGGCGCGCCTGGCCGTCGGACTGACCGGCCTCGCGATCAGCCTGGTGCTCGCCTGCGACCTGCTCTTCGGCATCTGGCCCGACAGCGCCGAGACCGAGCGTCAGCTGCGGCGTCGCATCGCCGAAAGCCTCTCGACGCAGGTCGCAGCGCTCGTACAGGCCGGCGACGAGAAGGTGCTCGACACGACGCTGCGCGAGGTCGTCCATCGCAATCACGACATCGGCTCGATCGCACTGCGGCGCACCGACGGCTCGGTGCTCGCGCAGCGCGGCGACCATGCGCGCTACTGGCTCGCGTCGGCCGACGCACGATCGACGCACGATCACGTGCAGGTCCCGCTGCTGGCCGGCACGCGGCCATGGGGCGCGGTCGAAATCGCGTTCGTGCCGCATGCGGACGGCCTGCACGCCTGGCTCACGCGGCCTTCGGTCGTGCTGCTGGCGACGCTGGGCGTCGTCGGCTTCCTGCTCTTCTACATCTACTTGCGGCGTGCGTTGCAGTACCTGGACCCGACCGCGGCGGTGCCCGACCGCGTGCGCAAGGCCTTCGACACGCTGAGTGCGGCCCTGCTGGTGCTCGACACCCAGGGGCGGGTGATGCTGGCCAACCGGGCATTCCGCCAGCTCCACCCGCGTGCCGACGAAAGCCTGCATGGCCGGCATGTCGACGAACTCGACTGGCTGCGCCCGCCCGCATCCGGCGCGCCCGACACGGCCGAGGCGCCGTGGACACACGTGCTGCGCGACGGCCAGGCGCAGAGCGGCATCGCGCTGGACATTGCCCAGCCGACCGGGCCGACGACCCGCACGGTCGTCGGCTGCGCGCCGGTGGTCGACGCCGCGGGCAACGTGCGCGGCTGCCTCGTCACGTTCGACGATGTCACGGCCGTGCATCGCGCCAACGAAGAGCTGCAGCAGGCCCTCGAGGAGCTGGAGCGTTCGCGCGCCGAAGTCGAAGCGCGCAACGTCGAACTGCACCAGCTCGCGACGCGCGATCCGCTGACCGGCTGCTTCAACCGCCGCGCATTCTTCGAGAAAGCCCATGCGCTGTTTGCCGAGGCCTCCGGGAACAAGGCCGGCACGCTGTGCTGCATCATGGGCGACATCGATCACTTCAAGCAGTTCAACGACCGCTACGGCCATGCCGTCGGCGATCTGGTGATCCAGGCGGTGGCCGGCACCCTGTCGCGCGGACTGCGCGCGAACGACGTGCTGTGCCGCTACGGCGGCGAGGAGTTCTGCGTGTTGCTGCCCGACACCCCGCTGGTCCAGGCGAACCTGATCGCTCAGCGGCTGCGGACGTCGATCATGGAGTCGGCCGCCGCCACCACGCGCAACCCCGAGGTCACGGCCATCACGTCCAGCTTCGGGCTGGCATCGACCGCGCAGGGGATCGGATCGGTGGAGGCGCTGATCGAGGCCGCCGACAGTGCGCTGTACCAGTCGAAGAAGAGTGGACGCAATCGCGTCACGCTGTGGGAGCGCACCTTCGCCGCCGCGAGCACGATGGCGGCCGCGTCACTCGAAACGACGACACCCTAGGCGCGGTTCGGCGGCCCTGCTCGGCCCTGTCGTCAGCGCAGCAACGGTCCCGGGAAAGTCTCGCCGAACCCGGTGCCCGGCGCTTCCGGGTCCCGCTCCTGGAGCGCGGCCGCCAGTCGTTTCAGGCTGAACGGTCGGCCGACCGCCTCACCCTGCACCAGATCGACGCCCGCATCGATGGCGACTTCGCACTGCTGCACGCTGGCCAGGTCCAGCGCCGTGACGGTGACCGTTTCGCGGTGCAGCCGCTCGACCCCATCGGACAGCATGGCGGCGTCGCGCGGCGAAGCGGTGCACGGCCCGCTCAGGCGCACCTCGTCGACCTTGTTCGATTGGCCACCGGCGGTGCACGCCAGTGCCGAGAGAGTACCGACCTCGGTCAGCGCAACACGGGCACCGGACGCCACGAACGAACGCAGACAGGCGGCAAACGCCCTGGGCTCCTGCATCGCTTCACGCTGGGAGAACGCGAATGTCACGAGGCCGGGATCCCAGTGGCGTTCTCCGAGCCAGCCCCGCAACAGCGACTGGGCGCGCGGATCCGCCAGTGCATGCATGGCCAACGGGATCCAGAGCCGCGTTCGGTGCAGGAGCGACACAGGCTCCACCAGCGGCTTGCCCAGCACCCATTCGAGGTGATGGACGTCGAGTGCCGGCCAATCCAGCCGCGAGATCGACGGCGTGGCAGCGAGGTCGGCTTCGAGTGCCCGCGAGCGAATTTCGACCCCCTGGAGCGTCGCGTCCA
>DATEFR010000541.1:0-4879 GCA_035280545.1 Burkholderiaceae bacterium
TCGATGATCTCGTGCAGCTCGGCGGTGCGCAGCTTGACGCGCTCCTCCAGCGTGTCGTTGGCCACGCGCAGCTCGTCGGCCGCGCGCTTGCGCTCGACGATCTCGACCTGCAACTGCTCGGCGGTGCGCTTGATCTCGTTGTACAGGCTGCCGTTCTCGTAGATGCGGCCGGCTTGCGCGGCGTGGATCGCGAGCACGCGCTCGTCGTCCTCGGCGAACTCCTCGGCGCCCAGCTTGTCGATCAGCAGGATCCATCCGTAGGTGCGGTGCAGCGACACGATGGGCGCGATCAGGCCGCACTGCATGTACGGGTAGTCGGCCGAGAAGCCGGCGCTGCGCGGATCGCCGCCCGGGTTCAGGAAGCGGCGCGCGCGGCCCTCGGCCATCACCTCGGCGGGCATGCCGGCGCCGATGCCGGGCCCATGCGCCAGCTGATCCGCCTGGTCGGCGCTCAGGCCCCAGGTCGCGACGCGCATCACCTCGCCGCCGTTCTTGTCCTTGACGGCCAGCACGGCGTAGCGCGCACCGAGCAGATCGCGCGCGCCGCGGCACACCTTGTGCAGCAGCGCCTGCGGATCGCGCTCGGAGGCGAGCTGCAGGTTCAGGTCGGTCAGCGCCGAGAGCCGCAGGTTGACGGCCTCCAGCTCGTTGACCTTCAACGTCAGCTTGTCGGTGACCAGGCGCAGGTGCTCGCGGTCGAATTCGGCATCGTCGGCCAGCGCGGCCGGAGCCGTCGCATGGGCCAGCGCGTGTTCGATGACACGCAGGATCTCCTTGGGCTCGGACGGCTTGGTCAGCACATGCGAGACGCCGCAGGAGCTCGCCAGGCTGCGCGCCTCGCGCTCCATGAAGGTCGCCGTGTAGAAGATCACCTCGGTGTGCGCGATGGCCGGTTCGGCGCGCAGCTGGCGGACGAACTCATATCCATCCATCGTCGGCATCAGAACGTCGCAGACCACCAGATCGGGGCGCGCCGCGCGGACCTTCTCGAGCGCGAGATAACCGTCCGGCGCCTCCAGCCCCTGGTGCCCGCGGTGCCTCAACAGCGCGAGGACCAGCTCTCGGTTCGACGGACGATCATCGACGACCAGAACCGTGGCCATGCGCCGACTGCCTCAGACGTCCATCGGCCGGCGCGACGAACGCAGCGCCTGCGGCAGATACGCCTCGATCTGCGCGACGAACTTCTCGGGCTCGATCGGCTTGGACAGATAGCCGCTGAACCCGGCCGTCATCACCTTCTCCTGATCGTGCGGCATCGAAAACGCCGTCACCGCGACGATCGCCGGGCGGTAGCCATCGGTGGCGGCCTGCTCGCGCAATCGCGCCAGCACCTGGTAGCCGTCGAACACCGGCATCTGCAGATCGCAGACGATCAGGTCGGGCCGCTCCTGCATGGCCAGCGCGATCCCCTGGGCGCCGTCGCGCGCCAGCAGCACGGTGTAGCCGCTGAACGCGAGCAGGTAGCGCACCAGCTCCAGGTTGGCCGCGTTGTCTTCGACGACGAGGATGCGCGCTGCCATGTCACTTCTCCGGCAGGATCAACGAGAACGTGCTGCCCTTGCCGCTCTCGCTGCGAAAGACGATCCTGCCGCCGAGCAGTTCGGCGAGCTTCTGGCTCAGATGCAGGCCGAGCCCGGTTCCTTCCGGCGCATCGGGGCGCGCGCCGTTGAGGCGCGTGAAGGCGCCGAAGAGCTTGTCCTGCTCGGCCAACGGGATGCCGATGCCGCTGTCGGCCACATGGATCTCCGCGCCGCCTTCGCCCGCGCCGTTCGAACCGCCGGCGGCCCCCAGCGTCAGCTGCACGCCGCCGCGCTCGGTGAACTTGATCGCGTTGCCGACCAGGTTCAGCACGATCTGGCTCAGCGCGCGCCGGTCGGTGCGCAGCAGGACAGGCGACTCGGGCGCGTGCACCGTCAGCGCGAGGCCCTTGTCGTGAGCCTGCGTGCGCAGCGTCTCCGCCACTTCGTCGAGCAGCGCGTTGCAGTCCACGGTCTCGACGGTCAGCTCGACCTTGCCGGCTTCGATCTTGGACACGTCCAGCAGGTCGTTGATCAACGCCAGCAGGTGCCGGGCACTCGACTGAACGGTTCGCAGCTGCTTGTGCTGTTCGTCGTTCAACGGCCCCGGCAGCTTCATCAGCAAGGTGCCGGTGAAACCGATGATCGCGTTCAGCGGCGTGCGCAACTCGTGGCTCATGCCGGCCAGGAAGCGGTCCTTCGCCTGGCTCGCGCCGGCGAGCTCCAGGTTCTTCTCCTGCAGCGCCTTCTCGAAACGCTTGCGCTCGCTGATGTCGCGGATCGCGCTCATCACGAACGCACTATCCTCGGTACGCAGCGGGCTCAGGCTGATCTCGACCGGGAACTCGCTGCCGTCCTTGCGCAAGCCGGAAAGGTCCAACCCCGAACCCATCGAGCGCTTGCGCGGCTGCAGGAAATAGCTGGAACGGTGCCCGACATGCGCCCGT
Source organism: Burkholderiaceae bacterium (assembly GCA_035280545.1). Taxonomy (GTDB): domain Bacteria; phylum Pseudomonadota; class Gammaproteobacteria; order Burkholderiales; family Burkholderiaceae_C; genus DATCSE01. The sequence goes on from DATEFR010000541.1 coordinate 2,468, forward strand.
CGAAAGCGCTCGGGCAGCAGCATGTCGACCGAACAACCGCGCAGCTCGCCCTCCTCGTAGCCGAACAGGCGCTCGGCCTGGCTGTTCGCGATGACGATGTGCCCCGTGGGGTTGGCCATCACGATGCCGTCGGGCGTCGACTCGAGCAGGTCGCGAAAGCGCGCCTCCATCAGCTTGGCGTCGCGCAGCACCTTGATGTAGGTCACGTCCTTTTCGGCCGACAGGATCAGCACGCTGCCGTCGGGCGCATCGAGCAGACGCGTCGTCACGTCGACATACAGCAGCGAACCATCCTTGCGATGGCGCACGGACTCGTACGTGCCTCTGCCGTTCGCGAGGGTTTCAGCCAGGCGCCGCTGCTGCTCGGCGGCGTAGTCCATCGGGACCACCAGATCGTTCAACAGCAGGCCACGGGCCTCGTCGTCGCCGTATCCGAAGATGGACTGCGCACCGCGGCTCCACTGCAGCACGCGACCCTGCGTCGTCATCAGGACGAGCGCATCAGGCGATTCGCTCGCCATCAATGCCAACGTTCCTTCCTCCATCGAGAGCGGTCCTTTCGGTTCCGGTCTCGGAAATTAGAACAGGCACCCTCGGCAATTGCTACCTGTCAACCTTTACAGGTGCGGGTGCATTCGTCGTCGCGCGATGCGCGCAATGCAAACATGCAAATGCTCGCGCATGTCAATCCCATAAGCACTTCATGCCGCCTGCCACACGAGGTTGGCACGCGAGAACATCTCGCGCAGTTGCCCGCTCGCGGCCAATGCATGGACCGCGCGTTGCAGCGCTTGCGCGAGCTCGTCGGCATCGCGCTTGACCGCCATGCCCACGGCCCATCCATCGCGCGGCGCACGCGGCGACGGCAACGCCGAGACCGCAAAGCGCGCATCGCCACGCAGCACCGATTCGAGCTCGGATGCCAACCCCGCGGCGACGGCCACCTCGCCGCGCTGCAATGCGCGCGCGGCGTCGGCACCGTCCTTCCAGCGTGTGTTGAGCTGGCCCCTGTAGGCGCCGCCGTCGGCGCCGATCAGCAGCCAGCCGGCGAGCGACTGGCCCGGCACCGCCACCGCATGGCCTTGCAGCTGCGCGAACGAATCCAGCTGCGGCACCTGCTCGAGACGGCGCGCGATCGCGACACTGTCGCGACAGTACGGCGCGAAGATGCGAACCTGCGGGTTGCCCGCCATCAACGGCCGCTCGACCGGCACGTGCAGCAGCACGTCGGCCGGGCCATAACCGAGGTAGTGACCCTTCCACACCATGTTGCGCAGATCGTCGTTCATGCTGTCGTCGGCGCGAAACGGCAGCAGCGCGAGCTTGACTCCCAGCGAGGTCGCGAGCGCCTGCGCGAGATCCACGTCTATGCCCTTGCCATCGACATGAAACGGCGGCATGTCGTGATAGACGCCGACCTTCAGCAGGCCGCGCTCCTGCACGCGCGCCCATGGGGTCGCCGACGACGTCGCCGGCGCCCCGGCCACTGCGGCAGCGCAGGACGCGGCGATCCAGCGCAGGCAATCGCGGCGCTTCGGTCTGGTGGTGCGCATGGCCGGCTCCGCTCAGAACGGCTTGTCGCGCCGCGTTTCGAGATACGACTTGATCGACCAGATCGCCTCCTGCTCCATCACGCCTTCGAACGGCGGCATGTACACCGCGCCGTTGCGCGTACGGCCCTGGCGCACGGTCGAGAGAAAGTAGTCGTCGATCTCCTTCACGCAGGCGCTGCGCTTGCCGTCCTTCAGCGTCGCGCACTCGTTGTCGAGCTTGCGCAGGTCGGGCGCGATGCCGCCGGAGATGCCTTCGAGGCCATGACAGCGCGCGCAGTTCTGGTTGTAGGCCGAGTTGCCGATTCTGATGGCCGTCTCGTTGCTGCGAAACGGATTCTCGGCCCGCCAGGCCTCGCCGAGCCGGGGCAGCACGGTCGTGTCGACGGCTTGCGGCGTGACGTCGCCGTGGGCCTGCGCGGCCGACGAGAGAGCCAGTGCCGCGATGGCGAGCAGCGTGCGCGAACAGGAGGGCAAGCGTGAGGCGAGGGCCATGTCAGGTCTCCGTAAAGTTGTGATGGACGATGGGCCCTGTCTGCAAACCATATGCCACGAGCCGGTGTGCCAGACAGGGACACAAGCTGCGTCGGATCGGACCGCCGCTTGCGCCAGATCAAGCCGCGAGGCCGGCATGCCGGGCACGCTGCCCGGACAAGAAAAACGGCGGCCCGCCGACCCTGTGTCAGATCGAGACATGGAGACAAGCAACGATGCATTCCGGAACCTGGACCACCCCGTCGGCCTTGCCGGTCCTGCAGCAGGCCGGCCGCAGCGAGCTGATCGAGCAGTCGCATCTGCGCTGCGCCGCACTCGGCCTCACGCGCGTCGTCCGCCCCGACTTCGAGCCGCTGATGCGCAGCGA
>DATEFR010000542.1:0-13129 GCA_035280545.1 Burkholderiaceae bacterium
AACCTGCCGGCCGCGCTGGTCGCGCGCAACGGCGTCACCTGGGGCAGCCTGAGCACCGCTCAGCAAACGGCCGCGCGCACGCTGATCGCCACCGCGCTGAGCTCCACCGGCAACACGCTGCACATCGGCCTGCAGGCCGCCGACGACTACCTGAACGCGAACGGCGGCGGCAGCAGCTACGGCGCCGGCCAGTACTACATCGCGTTCCTCGGCACGCCGTCGACCAGCGACTTCTGGATGCTGCAGCTCACCGGCCACCACCTGACCTACAACATCGCGTTCAACGGCACGTACAAGTCGCCGACGCCGCTGTTCCTCGGCGTCGAACCCAAGGGCTCGTTCACGCAGAGCGGCACGACCTACGACCCGATGGAAGCGCAGCGCACCGCGATGTCCAACCTCGGCAGCGCCCTGACCGCGTACTCCGGCGCGCAGCTGAGCGGCACCTACAGCGACCTGCTGTTCGGCGCCAACGGCACCGGCAACATCGACGGCACCTGCCCGCGCAGCTACTCGAGCGTCACCGAGCATGGGCTGCTGTACACCAGCCTGTCGTCCACCGACCAGGCGCTGGTGCAGGCGGTGATCAACGCGTACGTGAACACGCAGGCCAGCGAGTACGCAAGCGACCTGCTCGGCGCGTACCTCGACAGCACCGCGCTGGCGTCGACCTACGTCGCCTATTCGGGCAGCGGCACGGTCACGACCAAGGGCAACTACTTCCGCATCGAAGGCCCGCGCGTGTGGATCGAGTTCTCGGTGCAGAGCGGCGTGATCTTCAGCACCGACATCCACTACCACACGATCTGGCGCGACAAGGTCGGCGACTACGGTGGCAAGTGCATCAGCTGACGATCGCGGCACGCGGCGCCTGCGCGCCGCGTTGATCGCGTGGCTCTGCGGGCTGCTGTGCAGCCTGTGGGGCCCGCTCGCCGATGCGCACCCGATGCCCGAGAGCCGTGTGTGGATCGCCACCACGCCGGCGGGCCTGGAGCTCACGCTGCAACTGCCGCTGAACCGCCTCGAGTACGGCTTCGGGAAAGACCTGGCCGACCACGCAGGCACGCTGCTGGCGCAGTACGGCGACGAGCTGTCGCGCTATTTGCTGCAGCACGTGGGCGTGCGCAGCGGCGGGCAGGACTGGCAGGCGTCGCCGCCGCGACTCGAGGTCGTCGGCACGGATGCCTCGGCCGAACTGAACGCGGTGATCGAACTGCATGCGCCGGCCGGTGCCGATGCGCGCGCGCCGACGCTGCGCTACGACGCGATCACCCACGAGGTCCGCACCCACCGTGTGCTGGTCTCGCTGCGCAACGATTGGGCCGGCGGCTTCGTCGGCAGGCCGCCACAGCTGCTGGGCGAGCTGAGCCACGGGCACGACAGCCTCGTCATTCCGCTGGAGCGCTCGCGCACCGGCGCCGGCGTGCTGAGCCTGCTGCAAGGCGGCGCGCTGCACATTGCCGAGGGCACCGACCATCTGCTGTTCCTGCTGATGCTGCTGGTGGTCGCGCCGCTGGGCGCGCGGCAGCGGCGCTGGTGCGATGTCCGGCCGGTGCGGCCCGCGCTGCGTCACACGGCCCTGGTGGTCAGCGCGTTCACGCTGGGGCACACGATCACGCTGGTGCTGGGCAGCACCGGTGTGCTGACGTTGCCGGCGCAGCCGGTCGAGGTGGCCGTTGCGGTCACGATCGCGGTCGCAGCCGTGCATGCGTGGCGGCCGTTGTTCGCGACGGCCGAGATCTGGATGGCAGGGGGCTTCGGGCTGATCCACGGGATGGCGTTCTCGGCGAGCCTCAGCGGCGCGGGTCTCACGCCGTTGCAGCATGCGCTTGCGCTGCTGTCGTTCAACGTCGGCATCGAGGCCATGCAACTCGCGCTGCTGGCCTTGGTGCTGCCGCCGCTGTTGATGCTCAGCCGCATGGCGCCGGCGTTGTATGCCGCGTGGCGACAACTCGCGGCGGTCGCGGCCGTCGTGCTGGCCGGCGTGTGGATCGCTCAGCGCGCCGGAGTGAGCGCGAGCTGGACGCCGGCCTGGCTCGAGCAGGGGGCTGTCGCGCTGGCGCCGCTGGTCGGCTTGTTGTGGATCACGGCGTTGGCATCGTATGGCTGGAGCCAACGACACGCCATTCGACGCTCAGTCCCAGCGCTTGCCCCGGCGCCAGCGACACGAGGCCGGGGCGATCTTCGAGGTGGAACGCATCGATCGGATGCGTGATCGGCTCGAAGCAGAACGCATTGCCGGCAGGCGGACGGTAGAGCAGGCAACAAGCCGGCGGACGCGGCCCGGTGGGCGTCTGGATCGGCAGCGTGCGCATCTGCAGCGCGAGGCCGCGTTCGGGCCACTCGATGCGCGCTCGGCCATCCCAGCCGGTGTAGGCGTTGTCGATCAGATCACCGCGGCTCATCGAGGCGCCGCCGCGCAGGTCCCAGCTGTCGGGCAACTGCGTCGTGTGACCGGTCGGGATCGGGTCGTGGCCGCTGAGCCAGACGCCATCGACCTGCGCGTACAGACGTGTGTGCGGCGTACGCGGAAACCACGGATGCAGGCCCAGCCCGAACGGCAGCGCGGTGTTGCCGCGGTTCACGACGCAGACCATCTGGTCCAGCCCGCCGTCGACCAGGCGCAGCTCCTGCATCCCGTCGTACACATACGGGTTGCCTTCGAAGCGCTGCGAGTCCAGCTGCAGCACGGCGCGGCCCGCGGAGATGCGGGTCAGCGTCCACGGCTGCAGCCAGCCGTCGCCGTGGATGGGGTACGGCTCGCCAGCCCGGTTCGGCCGCATGCCGTGGAAGCGGCCGTCATGCTGGAAGCCGCCGCCGGAGATGCGGTTCGACCACGGCAGCATCGCGAACGATGCGAGCGTGTAGCGGTCCTCGCTGACACCGTCCCAGGGACGCCACAAATCGATCGCATCGGGGCCCGACCCCCATTTCCATGCGGCCACGCCGCCGCCGAGCGCGGGCACCAGCGCGAGCCGTTGACCATGCGCTTCGAGCCAGACGATGTCGAACCCGCTCATCGTGCGTCCTCCGGAGTCAGCCGGCGTCAGCCGGCGTAAGGGGTCGGTGCGAGCCCCAGCGCGTCGGTCTCGAAAGCGAACAGGGCGCCGGCCAGCGGCTCGGTTGCGAGCTGCGCCTTGCCCAGGCCCACGCGCGCGCTGGTGACGAACACGGTCGTCAGATCCGGGCCGCCGAACGCGACGTTGGTGATCTGGCTGGCGGGCAGCGGCACGCGCAGCAGCTCGCGCGCCGTCTCGCCGTCATGGCAGGTGACGCACGAGCCGCCCCAGTGCGCGATCCAGATCCGGCCGGCGGCGTCGGTGGTCATGCCGTCGGGTACGCCGTCGCCCTCGGCGAAGCGCAGCCACAAGCGAGGCGGGCCGAGATCGCCGCGTGCCGGCTCGATGACATCGAAGGCGTGCACGCAGCCGCCCACCGTCTCGTTCAGGAACAGCGTGCGGCCGTCGTGCGACCAGGTCGGCCCGTTGGTCACGGGCCATTGCAAGTCGGCCGCGCGCACCGCATGGCCGCTCGCGTCGAAGCGATACAGCGCACCGCTGGGGGCCTGGCAGTCGAAGTCCATCGTGCCGCCCCAGAAGTGGCCGGCGCGGTCGCACTTGCCGTCGTTGAAGCGGTTGTTCTCGCGCTCGGGCTCCGGCTCGTGCAGGCGCTTCAGCGACAGGCTGGCCGGGTCGAACAGCGCGAGCCCGCGGCGCAGCGTCACCGCGAGCCCGGTGTGGCTCGCGCGTTCTGCGACCGCGGAGATCGTCTCGTCGAAATGCCAGCTGCGCCGCGCGCTGCCGTCCGCCTGGCAGCGGTGCAGCTGCTTGCCGAGGATGTCGACCCAGTACAGCGCCTGCTCGCGCTCGGACCAGCAGGTGCCTTCGCCCAGCGATGCGCCGGCATCCCAGATGCAGCGGGGTTCGGCGAGCAGGCGGGGTGCTGCGGTCATCGCCTAGTGTGAATCGCGCGGGACTTCGGCGCCACTGCCGCCGACCAAAAAGTCCAAGTCCGCACCGAGGTGCGCCTGCTGCACATGGTCGACGTACAGCTTGTACCAGCCGCGCTTGGGCGGCTCGGGCGCTTGCCACTGCGCGCGGCGGCGCTCGAGCTCGGCGTCGCTGACATCGAGATGCAGGCGCCGTGCGGCCACGTCGAGCTCGATGATGTCGCCGTCCTTCACCAGCGCCAGCGGGCCGCCGGCCGCGGCTTCGGGCGAGGTGTGCAGCACCACGGTGCCGTACGCGGTGCCGCTCATGCGCGCATCGGAGATGCGGACCATGTCGGTGATGCCCTTGCGCAGCACCTTCGGCGGCAGCGGCATGTTGCCGACCTCGGCCATGCCGGGATAACCGCGCGGGCCGCAGTTCTTCAGCACCATCACGCAGTTCTCGTCGATGTCCAGCGACTCGTCGTCGATGCGCGCGTGGAACTCCTCGATGCTCTCGAACACCACCGCACGGCCGCGGTGCTTCAGCAGATGCTCCGACGCGGCCGACGGCTTGATCACCGCGCCATCCGGCGCGAGGTTGCCGCGCAGCACCGCGATGCCGGCCGCCGGCTTGAACGGCTCCGCGAGCGGGCGTATCACCTCGCGGTTCCAGCAGCGCGCGTTCGCGATGTTCTCGCCTATGGTCTTGCCGTTGACGGTCGGCGCCTCGAGGTGCAGCAGGTGCTGGATCTCGCGCATCACGACCGGCAGGCCGCCGGCATAACAGAAGTCCTCCATCAGGAAGCGGCCCGACGGCTGCAGGTCGACCAGGCACGGCAGCTCGGCGCCCAGGCGGTCCCAGTCGGCCAGCGTCAGGTCGACGCCGATGCGCCCGGCGACCGCGAGCAAATGGATCACGGCGTTGGTCGAGCCGCCGATCGCGGCGTTGGTGCGGATCGCGTTCTCGAAGGCCTGGCGCGTCAGGATCTTCGACATGCGCAGATCCTCCTTGACCATCTCGACGATGCGCCGGCCCGTGAGCTGCGCGAGGCGGTTGCGGCGCGTGTCCGCGGCCGGCAGCGCGGCGTTCTCGGGCAGCGACATGCCCAGCGCCTCGACCATCGAGGCCATCGTCGACGCGGTGCCCATCGTCATGCAGCTGCCCTTGGAGCGGTGCATGCAGCTTTCGGCCTCGGTGAATTCCTCGAAGCTCATCTCGCCGGCGCGCACCATCTCGCTCATCTGCCAGACGCCGGTGCCCGAACCGATGTCCTTGCCGCGGAACTTGCCGTTCAGCATCGGGCCGCCCGACAGGCCGATGGTCGGCAAGTCGCAGCTGGACGCGCCCATCAGCAGGGCCGGCGTGGTCTTGTCGCAGCCCATCAGCAGCACGACGCCGTCGATCGGGTTGCCGCGTATCGATTCCTCGACGTCCATGCTCGCGAGGTTGCGGAACAGCATCGCGGTCGGGCGCATCTGCGTCTCGCCGGTGGACATCACCGGGAACTCGAGCGGGAAGCCGCCGGCTTCATAGACGCCGCGCTTGACGAACTCGGCCAACTCGCGGAAGTGGCCGTTGCATGGCGTCAGCTCGCTCCAGGTGTTGCAGATGCCGATGACGGGCCGGCCGTCCAGCAGGTCGTGCGGGTAGCCCTGGTTCTTGATCCAGCTTCGATGCACGAAACCGTCCCGATCTGCCTTGCCGAACCACGCTTGGCTGCGGCGAATCGGCTTCTTCGGCGACGACATGGGAGCACTCCTAACGACTGAGTTGACTTGACGCGGCGCATCGTATCCCTGCACACTGATATGAGAAAAATAAAGAAATCGACTTCTGCCATATACAAACTGACATAGACAAGTTGACATGACTCGAGATGCCATGAACGAAGCCCATTACCCCAGCCTGCGCGACCGTTGCGTGTTCATCACCGGCGGCGGGTCCGGCATCGGTGCGGCGATGGTCGAAGCCTTCGTGCAGCAAGGCGCCCGCGTTGCCTTCATCGACATCGCCGAAGCCGCCAGCGCCGCGCTGGCCGATGCGCTGCACGCCGCCGGCCAGGCGCGGCCGTGGTGGCGCGCCTGCGACGTGCGCGACATCGCCGCGCTGCAGCGTGCGATCGCCGATGCGGCCGCCGAGCTCGGCGACTTCCACGTGCTGGTCAACAACGTCGCGAGCGACGACCGGCACACGCTCGAGCAGGTGACGCCGGCGTACTGGGAGGAACGCATGGCGATCAACGAGCGGCCGGCGCTGTTCGCGATCCAGGCCGTCGTGCCGGGGATGAAGCGGCTGGGCGGCGGCTCCATCGTCAACCTGGGCTCGACCGGCTGGCAGAGCAAGGCCAGCGAATACCCGTGTTATGCGATCGCGAAGTCCTCGGTCAACGGGCTGACGCGCGGGCTCGCCGGCAGCCTCGGCCAGGACCGCATCCGCGTCAACACGGTGTCGCCAGGCTGGGTGATGACCGAGCGCCAGATGCGCTTGTGGCTGACGCCGGACGGCGAGCAAGCGCTCGCACGCAATCAGTGTCTGCCGGATCGGCTGCAGCCGCGCGACGTCGCGAACATGGTGCTGTTCCTCGCGTCCGACGACGGGCGCATGTGCACGGCGCAGGAGTTCAAGGTCGACGCCGGCTGGAACTGAGGCGCGGTCTTCCTCCCTCTCCCTCCGGGAGAGGGGACTCACTCGACTCCGGCGAGCTGCAGCTGCACGCCGTAGACGCCGAGCGCCGCATTCTTCAATGCCCGCAGCAACACCTTGGCGGCGGGCGACAGCAGCCGGTCGCTGCGCGTGATCAGCCCGAACGAATCCATCTTGCACGGCAGCTGGATCGGCAGCAGCGCGACCAGCCCGTGCTCGGCGTAGTAGCGCGCGACGTCGGTCGCGACGACCGCCAGCAAATCGCTCTGCTGCAGCATCTTGGTCATGAAAAGCAGCGCGGTGCTCTCGACCAGGTTGACCGGCGCGTCCAGCCCTTCCTCCTGGAACATCAGCTCGAAGCGGTGGCGCAGCACGCTGCCGGCCGACGGCACGATCCAGCCGGCGCTGACCAGGTCGCGCAGCGAGAGCTTCTGCACCGCGAGCAGCGGGTGGCCGGGCCGCGCGATCGCCGAGACCGGCTCCTCGACCAGTGCCTCGTAGCGCAGGTCGCTCTTGTCGTGCCGCTCGAACAGGCGGCCGACGACCATGTCCAGCTTGCCTTGGGCGAGGCGCTCCATCAGCACGTCGCTGGTCTCGATCTGCAGCGAGACGCACAGGCTCGGATGCTCCTGCTTGACCAGCGCAACGGCGGGCGGCAGCAGCGTCATGCCCGGCGCGGTGATCGCGCCGATGCTGACCTGGCCGTAGCGGCCTGCCTTCAGTGCATCGATCTCGTCGTGCGCCTGCGACAGGCTGGCCAGCGCCATGCGGGCGTGGCGGATCATGGTTTCCCCGTACCAGGTCGGCCGCATGCCGCGCGGCAGCCGGTCGAACAGCTGCACGCCCAGCATGTCCTCCAGGTCCTTCAGCAGCTTCGAGGCGGCCGGCTGCGTCATGTTGAGCACCTGCGCAGCGCGGTGGATGTTGCCCTCTTCCTCCATCGCGACCAGCAGCAGCAACTGCCGGGTCTTCAGTCGAGCGCGGATGAACCAGTGGGTGTAGGTGGCTGATGACATATCCAAAATCGTATATGGATCGGGCCTGAAAATCTATTAGAAAGGAATGCCTCCACTCCGTACGATCCGCGGCAAATGAACCGCATGGAGACGCGGAAGACCGTGGAGACGCTCAAGCACTACATCAACGGCCGGTGGGAGACCGGCGTCACGCTCGGCGTGAGCGAGAACCCGTCGGACCTGACCGACGTGGTGGCCGAGTTCGCGCGTGCCGATGCGATGCAGACCGAGTCGGCGATCCGCGCCGCGGCCGATGCGCAGCAGGCCTGGGCCGACAGCACGCCGCAACGTCGCTTCGACGTGCTCGATGCGATCGGCACCGAGGTGCTGGCCCGCAAGGACGAGCTGGGCCGCCTGCTGGCGCGCGAAGAAGGCAAGACCTTGCCCGAGGCGATCGGCGAAGCCGCCCGCGCCGTAGCCATCTTCAAGTTCTTCGCCGGCGAGGCGCTGCGCAGCGCCGGCGAGCGCGTGCCCTCGGTGCGGCCCGGTGTCGACGTCGAAGTGACGCGCGAGCCGGTCGGCGTGGTCGGGTTGATCGCGCCGTGGAACTTCCCGCTCGCGATCCCCGCGTGGAAGATTGCGCCGGCGCTCGCGCACGGCAACACCGTGATCTTCAAGCCGGCCGAAATCGTGCCGGCGTGCGCCTGGGCGCTGACCGAGATCATCAGCCGTGCGGGTCTGCCGGCCGGCGCGTTCAACCTCGTGATCGGCAGCGGTCGCCTCGTCGGGCAGACACTGGTCGAGCATCCGCTGGTCGATGCGATCAGCTTCACCGGCAGCGTCTCGGTCGGCGAGGGCTTGTTGAAAGCCGCCAGCGCACGCCGCGCGAAAGTGCAGCTCGAGATGGGCGGCAAGAACCCGCTGGTCGTGCTCGACGATGCGGACCTGCCGCGTGCGGTCGACTGTGCGGTGCAGGGCGCGTTCTTCTCGACCGGCCAGCGCTGCACCGCGTCGTCGCGGCTGATCGTCACCGCCGGCATCCACGACCGCTTCGTGCAGGCGCTGCGCGAGCGCATGCAGGCGCTGGTGGTCGACCATGCGCTGAAGCGCGGCACCGACATCGGCCCGGCGGTCAGCGAGGCGCAGCTCGAGCAGAACCTGTCGTACGTCGACATCGGCCGGCGCGAAGGCGCGGTCTGGCTGACCGGCGGCGAGCGGCTGCAGCGCGAGACGCGCGGCCACTACCTGAGCCCGGCGCTGTTCCTGGCCGAGCCGCAGCACCGCATTGCGAGGGAGGAGATCTTCGGCCCGGTTGCCTGCGTGATCCGCGCGAAGGACTACGACGAGGCGCTGACGCTGGCGAACGACACGCCGTTCGGCCTGTGCGCCGGGATCTGCACGACGTCGCTGAAATACGCGACGCACTTCAAGCGCCATGCCCGCGCCGGCATGGTCATGGTCAACCTGCCGACGGCCGGCGTCGACTACCACGTGCCGTTCGGCGGCCGCAAGGGGTCGAGCTACGGGCCGCGTGAGCAGGGGCGCCACGCGATCGAGTTCTACACCGCCGTGAAGACGGCATATACCAACGCCTAAACAGCAAGCAGGAGACGACCATGAACCACTCACGCCGCCACGCCGTGGCCACGCTGTCCGCCGCTGCCCTCGCGGCCGGTTTGCCGCTGGCCGCGCTGGCTCAGCAGAAGAAGATCGTGCTGGGTTTCTCGCAGATCGGCGCGGAAAGCGAATGGCGCACCGCGAACACCGAATCGATCAAGTCGTCCGCGACCGAGTCGGGCATCGACCTGAAATTCTCCGACGCGCAGCAGAAGCAGGAGAACCAGATCAAGGCCATCCGGTCGTTCATCGCGCAGAAGGTCGACGTGATCGCGTTCTCGCCGGTGGTCGAATCCGGCTGGGGCACGGTGCTGCGCGAAGCCAAGGCCGCGAAGATCCCGGTGATCCTCTCGGACCGCGCGGTCAACGAGAAGGACGACTCGCTGTGGGTCACCTTCATGGGCTCGGACTTCACCGAGGAAGGCCGCAAGGCCGGCCGCTGGCTGCTCGAGAACTACAAGGGACAGGGCGACGTCAACATCGTCGAGCTGCAGGGCACCGTGGGCTCGGCGCCGGCGATCGACCGCAAGAAGGGCTTCGAGGAGATCCTCAAGGCCCAGCCGCGCTTCAAGATCATCCGCTCGCAGACCGGCGACTTCACGCGCGCCAAGGGCAAGGAGGTGATGGAAGCCTTCCTGAAGGCCGAGGGCAAGAAGATCAACGTGCTTTACGCGCACAACGACGACATGGCAATCGGGGCGATCCAGGCCATCGAAGAAGCGGGCTTGAAACCGGCGAAGGACATCACGATCATCTCGATCGACGGCGTGAAGGGCGCGTTCGAGGCGATGATGGCCGGCAAGCTCAACGTCAGCGTCGAATGCAGCCCGCTGCTCGGGCCGCAGCTGATGCAGGCGGTGAAGGACCTGGTGGCCGGCAAGACGCTGCCCAAGCGCATCGTCACGCAGGAGTCGATCTTCCCGATGGAGGTCGCCGCCAAAGAGTTCCCGAACCGGAAGTACTGAGTTCCGACGGAACAATCACCACAGAAGGAGACGTAAGGTGAAGAAGCTAATGATGGGGCTGGCCGCCGCGGCCGTTGGGTTCGCCGCACTGCTGCAGCCGGCGCTGGCGCAGGACAAGGGCACGATCGGCATCGCGATGCCGACCAAGTCCTCGGCGCGCTGGATCGCAGACGGCGAGAACATGGTCAAGTACTTCAAGGAGAAGGGCTACAAGACCGACCTGCAGTACGCCGAGGACGACATCCCGAACCAGCTCGCGCAGGTCGAGAACATGATCACCAAGGGCGCGAAGGTGCTGGTGATCGCGGCGATCGACGGCACGACGCTGTCCAACGCGCTGCAGAAGGCCGCCGACAAGGGCGTCAAGGTGATCGCGTACGACCGGCTGATCCGCGGCTCGAAGAACGTCGACTACTACGCGACGTTCGACAACTTCCAGGTCGGCGTGCTGCAGGCCGGCTCCATCGTCGACAAGCTGGGCCTGAAGCAGGGCAAGGGCCCGTTCAACATCGAGCTGTTCGGCGGTTCGCCCGACGACAACAACGCGTTCTTCTTCTACGACGGCGCGATGTCGGTGCTCAAGCCGTACATCGACGGCGGCAAGCTGGTCGTGCGCAGCAAGCAGATGGGCATGGACAAGGTCGGCACGCTGCGCTGGGACGGCGCGGTCGCGCAGGCGCGCATGGACAACCTGCTGTCGGCGTTCTACGGCAAGGAGAAGGTGCACGCGGTGCTGTCGCCGTACGACGGTCTGTCGATCGGCATCCTGTCGTCGCTGAAGGGCGTGGGCTACTGCACCTCGTCGCAGCCGTGCCCGGTGGTGACGGGGCAGGACGCCGAGATCCCGTCGGTCAAGTCCATGCTGCGCGGCGAGCAGAGCTCGACCGTGTTCAAGGACACCCGCGAGCTGGCGAAGGTGACCGTCGGCATGGTCGACGCGATCCTCTCGGGCAAGCAGCCGGAGGTCAACGACACCAAGACCTACAACAACGGGGTCAAGGTCGTGCCGTCGTATCTGCTGAAGCCGGTCGCGGTCGACAGCTCGAACTACAAGCAGATCCTCGTGACCAGTGGCTACTACAAGGATTCGCAGCTGCAGTGACGGCAGCGCGAGAGAACGATGAGCAGTAGCAGTACGCTGCTCGAGATGCGCGGCATCCGGAAGACCTTTCCGGGTGTCGTCGCGCTCGACAACGTGAACCTGCGCGTTCGCGCAGGCGAGATTCATGCGGTGATCGGCGAGAACGGCGCCGGCAAGTCGACCTTGATGAAGGTGCTGAGCGGCGTCTACCCGCACGGCACGTACGAGGGCGAGATCCTGTTCGACGGTGTCGAGCGCCAGTTCGCCGGCATCGCCGACAGCGAGCGGCTGGGCATCATCATCATCCACCAGGAGCTGGCGCTGGTGCCGCTGTTGTCGATCGCCGAGAACATCTTCCTCGGCAACGAACCGGCGCGCTATGGCGTGATCGACTGGACGCTGGCGCACCGCCGTGCGCGCGAGCTGCTGACCAAGGTCGGGCTCAAGGAGTCGCCGGCCACGCTGGTCGGCGACATCGGCGTGGGCAAGCAGCAACTGGTCGAGATCGCGAAGGCGCTGTCCAAGGAGGTCCGCCTCCTGATCCTCGACGAGCCCACCGCGAGCCTGAACGAGACCGACAGCGACGCGCTGCTCGAGCTGCTGCTGGAGTTGCAGCGCCACGGCATCGCCTGCATCCTGATCTCGCACAAGCTCAACGAGATCGCGAAGGTCGCCGATTCGATCACCGTGCTGCGCGACGGCGCGACCGTGGCGACGATGGATTGCGCCGACGGCCCGCCGCAGCAGAACGTGATCATCCACCACATGGTCGGCCGCGAGATGGCCGACCGCTACCCGAAGCGCACGCCGAAGATCGGCGAGACCGTGTTCGAGCTGCGCGACTGGCGCGTGCACCACCCGCTGCATGCCGAGCGCGAGGTGGTCAAGGGCGTGAGCCTGACCGTGCGGCGCGGCGAGATCGTCGGCATCGCCGGCCTGATGGGGGCCGGGCGCACCGAGCTCGCGATGAGCGTGTTCGGCCGTTCGTGGGGCCGGCGCATCAGCGGCCAGGCGCTGATGCATGGCCGCGAGATCGATGTCGGCAGCGTGCAGAAGGCCGTGGATCACGGCATCGCCTACGTGACCGAGGACCGCAAGTCGCTAGGCCTGGTGCTCGATCACAGCGTGGCCCACAACACGACGCTCGCGAATCTGAGCGCCGTCGCGAAGGGTGGCGTGATCGACGAGGGCCGGGAGCATTCGGTCGCGAACGAATTCCGCCGCAAGCTCGCGACGCGCGCCAGCAGCGTGCACCAGCCGGTGGTCCACCTGTCGGGCGGCAACCAGCAGAAGGTGGTGCTCGCGAAGTGGCTGTTCTCCGAACCCACGCTGCTGATCCTCGACGAGCCGACGCGCGGCATCGACGTCGGCGCCAAGTTCGAGATCTACACGCTGATCGCGCAGCTTGCCGAAGAAGGACGCTCGATCCTGCTGATCTCGTCCGAAATGCCGGAGCTGCTCGGGTTGTGCGACCGGCTCTATGTGATGAACGAAGGCGAATTCGTCGCCGAATTCGACGCCGCCGAGGCGTCGCAGCAGAAGATCATGCATGCGATCGTGAACGCAGGACAACATGAGCTCAGTGCCTGACATCGAAGCCGGCCCGCGCGTCGGCACCGCAGCGCCGCGCCAGAGCGCGGCCCATTTCCTGAAGCAGAACCTGCGCGAGTACGGCATGCTGCTGTCGCTCGTCGCGATCATGGTCTTCTTCCAGATCATGACCGACGGCACGCTGCTGCAGCCGTTGAACCTGACCAACCTGGTGCTGCAGAACAGCTACATCGTCATCATGGCGCTGGGCATGCTGCTGGTCATCGTCTCGGGCCACATCGACTTGTCGGTCGGCTCGGTCTGCGGCTTCGTCGGCGCGCTGGCGGCGGTGCTGATGGTCGAGCATGGCTGGCATTTCGTGCCGGCGACGCTGGTGTGCCTGGC
>DATEFR010000543.1:0-6756 GCA_035280545.1 Burkholderiaceae bacterium
TCACGCCCGATGCGTAGCCGCTGGCCTGGGTCGGCTCGCCCAAAGCGTTCGGGGAGTAGTCGACGAGGGAGCCGCCCGGGTAGGTCAGCTGACCCAAATGGCCGTTGACGTCGTAGGCGCGACCGATGATGTAGTTGCTGCCGCCATAGCTCAAGGTCTCGCTGGTCAGAAGCCGCCGGTTGTTGTAGCGGTAGACCCACGAGGCGTCACCCGAACTGACGGTGAACGGCAGGCCATCGTCGGTGTAGCTTCGACCGATCGCCGGACTGCCGTCGCCGAAGCCGGTCCCGGTGACGCGGTTGCGCGCGTCGTAGGCGTACGCAACCATGCGCTCGCCGGGGACGCTGCTCCAATCGCAGGTGTTCGGCCCGGTCAGGCCGAGGCCGGTGGCGCGCCACGCGACGTTGTTCGCCGCGTCCAGCTGCTGGATCGTCGCGCCGATTTCCGGCTCGATGGTCTTGCACAGCAGGTGGTTGCCGTCGTACACGTAGCTGCGCGTGGCGCTGACCGACGCACCGCCGTAGCTGCCGCTGCGGGTGATGCTCAGCGGCTTGCCGAAGACGTCGCGGCTGATCGAGACGTTCAGGCCTTCGGGAGCGGCGACCCAGGCAATCGCATCTTCGCTAGGCGCATCGAAGACTTGAAAGCCAGTCGTCGTCTTGTACCCGCGCGCGTCCGTGACACGCTTCTGAAAGCCATCGAGATACTCGGTCGTCGCGGTCAATGTGCCGAGTTCGCTGTCCGCAAGCGTTTGAGTCGGGCGGCCCAGCGCATCATAGGAAGTGGTAGCACCCGGGACTGAATCCCCGATCGACGCGATCGAGCGTGCGGGATAGGCGGAGAACGTCGTGCGGTTGTACGGGTCGTAGTCGAAGCGCTGCATGCGCTGCGTGGCGCCCGGGTTCGCTGCGTCGTAAGTGACGGTGACGCGCTTGCGCCACCGAGCATCGAAGTAGTTCACCGTGACCGCATTGCCGGTCTGGATGGTCTGGCGCCAGTGGTTGGCGTCCAGGCCGTACTCGGGTGTGCCGACCTGCACGAACGAGAGGGTCGTCGGGTTGTAGGCAACCGCATCGCCGCTCGGCGGTGTCTTGCTCGCCAGGCGTCCCATTGCGTCGTAGGTGAAGGTCGAGGTCGTGTTGGCTTCGTTGGTGACGCTCGTCAATTCCCCAATGTTGTTGACGACACCGCTGATCCCCGTGCCGTCCGCGTAGCCGACGCTCTGCGGCAGGCCGCGCATGTAGTTGTTGAACCTCGTCGTGTGGTTCAGGCCGTCGGTCATGCTGGCCAGCGTGCCGTCTCCGTTGAAGGCGTAGCGGGCCTGCAGTTTCTCGAATCGGTACATCTCCTTCGGCAACGCCGTGCTGTCGTCATACTCTGTTCGCGATGCGAGAACGCCGGCCACCGTTCGCGCCTTGAGTTGACCCAGCACCCACAGGCCCGCGGCGTCGTAGTAGCTCGTCGAAACGTCCTTGCTGTAGCCCAGGCTGTTCGACTTGGTGACACTGGTCGGGCGGGCATAGACATCGAACGCATTGACGGTCTGCCAGAACGTGACACCCTGCTGCGTGGTCGTGCGCTGACTCTGTGGCGTGAAGATGCCGCTCATCGAATCGGAGGGAACGCCCGTACCTCCTGCCCAACGTGGATAAGGTCCCGCATCAGGACCTCGGTACGCGTAGTTCGTGACTCGCAGACCGCTGCCTTCATTGCTGCTCAGCAGCAGGCCCTCTTGGAGGCCGTACTGAGTCCCATAGGTGTTGACCGTGACGTTGTTCAGCGGGTCCGTGATGGTGACGGTCTTGGTGTTCGCGCAGCCGTTGCATGGCGCGTAGCTTGCCGCCCCGGGGGTGTAGGCATACGACCATGTCATCGCCGGCATCCCCGGGCCGCTGAGTGTCTTGCTCGTCAGCGACCACGCCGCGAAATACAGGCCGACTTTGTTGTAGTGATGGCAGGCGCGTCCGGGTATGCCCGAGCGCCCGTGCAACTGCAGCGTCAGCACGAAGGTACCGACCGCACCGGACGGGTGGGTGATGGTGCCCGAAGCAGGCGGCTTGGTGTTCCAGTCCGATTCGGTGTCGCAGCCTGGGTCTCCGGCCGGGTAGGGAGCCTTGGTGAGGCTGTCGATCGCGAACGTCCACGACGACGAGTCCGGCTGGGTCACCGTCTGCAGCGTACCCGTCGAGCTGTATCCGTAGGTCCAGGTCCGCGTGCCATCTGAGATCGACGCAATCCGATTGCCGTTGCCGTTGTAGGTGAAGGTGATCTGCCGTCCATCGCTCGAGGTGATGGACGACACTTGCCAGCCGTCGGCGCTGCCATAGGTATAACGAACCCAGTTGCCGAAGCGGTCGGTGACCAGCGTGGGCAGCATCCAGATCTCGACGCGCGGAACATAACCCGGCCTGGTGAGGTTGCCCCAGGGCCGGATCGCCATGTGGTCGAATCGGTAGCGCACACCATCCGGGCTGCGCGCCTCGAACCCTTCGCCTGGCCCGTTGTCGATCGCCGGCAGGCAGCTGATCTGCCAGTGCTTGTTCGTGACGACCGGGTATTGCGTCGCGCTTCCGTCGCCGGGATAGATGGCGTTGCCGGAGTACCTGCCGAGCAGCGTTTGATCGCCGCTGCCCGGGACATACATGTGGTAGCCCTCCCAGAAGCTGTCCGGCATGATCGTCAGCCTCGGGTAGACGGCAGGCTCGTCGGCGATCGTGAATGGCGGTGCCGCGAACTGGCTGCAGCGATTGAAGTTCGACGAGGAGCCTGCGCCGTACCAGTTCGGCTCTTTCTGGGTCGCGATCGTGTGCAGGTGCGGGATGTCGAGATCCCAGTTGGCGAAGAGCCCGCTGCGGGAGTACGCCTGGATCGTGCCGACGGCTTTGTGGCGACCGACCGCCACTGGAAGTGCGTTGTTGCCGGGCAGGGAAACGTCGGTCTGCGTGAACTCGAGCCCGCCGCTGTATTCGTTGACGGAGTCGCCCATCAGGTTCGGGCCGAGCGCCTGAATGACTTCGCCGGACCGGATGAGGAGGCCCTGCTCGAAGTAGGCGGTGGTGGCGGTCGGGGGCGGGTTGTCTGGGGGATCTTCCAGGGCGGCCTGTGCGCCCAGCGTCATCAGCCCCAACGAGAACGCGCAGCACGCAGCAACTTGCCTGCCCAGCAGGCGGACTGAGTCCCTCATGAACCCCTCCCTCAAATGTCTTTGGATCGTTTTTTTTGTCCGCAGGAGACCGCGGTCGCGGACGACGTTAGCGCAACGTGCCACCACCGCCCACTGTCAACTCTTACAGGGTGGCCGCCTCAGCAACGCCCACCTTGAGCGCCCTCGACACGTTTGGCCACATTTCTGGTAGAACCAACAGCCGTTGTGTCCTGCATCCCGTCCGAACCGACGTTCGGACGCGCCTCCGCACGAAGGAGCCGAGTGACCCAGAACGACGTGGGGAACGTGAGTGGTGCACGCCACACGCGCGGGAGACGGCAGCGCGCGCTGCTGCTGGCGGCTGGCGTCTGGACGCTTGCGGTCGCGCTGACCGCGTGGTGGCTGGTCGAGAGCCGGCTGCACGAGTACCGCGAGCAGTCGCTCGCCACCTCGACGGTGCGCCTGAACGCCATCAAGGACACGCTCGCGATCACGCTGCGCCAGCTCGGCGCGCTGCCGCTGAACCTGGCGCATCGCAACTCGGTGCTTTCGTTTTTCGATGCACCAGGCAAGGCGACCGGCACGCGCGACGCGGTCAAACGCGACGTCGATCGCGAGCTCGATCGCACCGCAGCCGACTTCGGCCTGCCGCTGGCCCTGCTGCTGGATCGCGAGGGCGTGATCGCCGCGACGACCGGCCCGGGGCGCAACGCGCCGCCGAACCTGGACAACAACCTCTCGCACCGCGAGTACTTCGTCGACGCGCTCGCCAAAGGCCGCGCGATGCAGTTCCTGCTCGGCCGTGCGACGCGCCAGCCCGGGCTGTACTTCGCGAACCGGATCGAACGCGACGGGGTCGCCGTCGGCGTGGCCGTCATCAAGCAAGATGCCGAGACACTGAACCGCTTGCTGAAGGACCCCGACGGCAGCCGCATCTTTGTCAGCGACTCGAATGGCGTCGTCGTGCTGGGTGGCCAACCCGACATGCTGCTGATGCGACTGCCCGGCGCGCCGCCGCGTGCCGAGGCGCTGTACCAGGAGGTGTACCAGCGCACTCCGGCGGCGCTGCCGTGGCAGCTCTCGCGCATCGGCCTCGGCGGCGGCCGCAGCCAGCAGGTGACGACGATAGACAGCCTGCGCCACCTGACACTGTCGTCGCCGCTGGGCGAGACGCCTTTGACGGTCTGGGTTCTGGACCCGCTGGACGAAGAGCCGCAGATCGCGCGCAGCATCGTCCTCGGTGCGGTCGGCATCTGGGCGGCCGGCGCGTTGCTGATCTGGGTGAGCTGGCGCCGCCTGCAGTCGCTGGACGAGGCGCTGCAGGCGCGCCGCGAGATCTTCGAGCTGACCCAGGCGCTGCCGCTGACGGTGTTCCGCTACCACCAGCCGATCCGCGGCCCGGCCCGCTTCAGCTTCATCGGCCGCGGCGCCGAGGAGCTGTTCGGCGTCGAGCCCGGCGCGCTGCAGCGCGATCCGCAACTGCCGTGGCGCCTCGCCGGCACCGGCGACCACCCGCCAACGCGCCCGCTGGAGTTCCTCGTGCGACGCGGCAGCGCCGGCAGCCCAGGCAACGGCAACGGCGACGACGGCGACGTCAACAACACCTGGCTGCTCGCCGACAGCACGCTGACGCTGGAGCGCGACGGCGGCTCCACTTACAACGGCTACTGGCTGGACGTGTCGCTGCGTCGCGAAACCGAGGCGCGCTTTGCCGCGGTGTTCGAGCACGCGCCGGCCGGTTATGTGTTCTTCGATGCACCGCACGGCATCAGCCACGCCAACGCGGCATGCCTGCGCCTGTTCGGCTGCACCGACCGGCACCAGTTGCTCGGCCGCCACCTTTGGCTGCAGCCGTTGTCGCCGGATGAGCAGCCCGATGGTCAGCGCAGCCTCGACCGTGCGTTGGCCGACCTGCGACGGCACACCCAGAGCGGCCAGCGCGTGCAGGCGTTCGAATGGCGCTTCCAGCGCTTCGACGGCTCGAGCTTCGATGCCGACGTCGGCGTGATCGCGCTCGAGTGGGAAGGCACGCCGCAGTTCTGCGCCGTGATCCAGGACATCACGGCGCGCAACCAGGCCGCCGCCGCGATGCGCCACGCGCGCGAGGCGGCCGAGACGGCGAGCCGAACCAAGTCGACCTTCCTCGCCAACATGTCGCACGAGCTGCGCACGCCGATGAACGCGATCATCGGCATGACCCATCTCGCGCTCGAGGATGGCCTGCCCGAGAAGCAGCGCGACTACATCGAGAAGGCGCACGGCTCCGCGCGCAACCTGCTGCAGATCCTCAACGACATCCTGGACGTCTCGAAGATCGAGGCCGGCCAGATGGTGCTCGAGCGCATCGACTTCGAGCTCGAGTCGGTGATAGGCGAGATGGCCGACGTGCTGGGCCTGAAGGCCGACGAGAAGAGCCTGGAGCTGCTGTTCAGCGCGTCGCCCGACCTGCCGACGCGCCTGGTCGGCGACCCGTCGCGGCTGCGCCAGGTGCTCGTGAACCTCGGCGGCAATGCGATCAAGTTCACCGATCGCGGCGAAGTCGTGATCGAGATGGGCGTCGAATCGCTGAGCGACGAGCATGTCGTGCTGCACGCCTGCGTGCGCGACACCGGCGTCGGCCTCAGCGAAGAAGAGCTCGGCCGGCTGTTCCAGCCCTTCATCCAGGCCGACAGCTCGACCACGCGGCGCTTCGGCGGCACCGGCCTCGGCCTCGTGATCAGCCGGCAGCTGGTCGAGCGCATGGGCGGCAAGCTGTGGGTAGACAGCACGCCGGGCGTCGGCTCGGCGTTCCATTTCACGGCGCGCTTCGGCCGCAGCACGCCGCGTGCGCCGGCGCGTGTCTGGATGGCGCACGAGCTGCGCGGCACGCATGCGCTGCTGGTCGACGACAACGCCGCCGCGCTGGATGTGCTGGGCCGCATGCTGGACGGCCTGGGCGTCACGGTCGACAAGGCCGAGAGCGGCGAACAGGCGCTCGCGCTGGTCGACGCCGCACCGCAACGCTACGACTGGTTCCTGCTCGACTGGAAGATGCCGGGCATGGACGGCGTCGCCTGCGCGAAGCGCATCGTCGAGCGCCATCCGGCGCTGCGGCCGTGCATCCTGCTGGTCACCGCATTCGCACGCGACGATGCGCTGCGTGCCGCCAGCGGCCTGCCGCTGGCCGGCGTCCTGCACAAGCCGGTCACGCCGTCCAGCCTGCATGACTGCCTGCTCCAGGCGCGGCGCCGCAGCGTCCCGGCCGCGGCGGTCGCGGCGAACCGGACGATGCAGCCCTCTGCGCTGTCCGAGGCGGTTCTGCAGCGGCTGAACGGCGCGCGCATCCTCGTCGTCGAGGACCATCCGCTGAACCAGCAGCTCGCGACCGAGCTGCTGAAGCGCGCCGGCATGGAGGTCGTCGTCGCCGGCGACGGGCGCGAGGCGCTGGCCCGGCTGGCCGACAACGGGCCGTTCGACGGCGTGCTGATGGACTGCCAGATGCCGGTGATGGACGGCTACGACGCGACCCGCGAGCTGCGCGCGAACCCCGCATGGCAGCGCCTGCCGGTGATCGCGATGACCGCCAGCGCGCTCGCCGAGGACCGCGACCGCGCGCTCGCCAGCGGCATGAA
>DATEFR010000544.1:0-3849 GCA_035280545.1 Burkholderiaceae bacterium
CCACAACGCCGTCACGACCTACGGCGTGCCGCACCACTCGATCGAGCTCGAGATCACCGAGACGGGCCTGATGAAGGACCTGCAGAACGTGATCCCGTCGCTGCACCGGCTCAACGAGATCGGCGTCGAGATCTCGATCGATGACTTCGGCACCGGCTATTCGTCGCTCGCGTACCTGACGACGCTGCCGATCAGCGAGGTGAAGATCGACCGCAGCTTCGTGCGCGACCTCGGCATGACGCCGCAGAGCTCGGCCGTCGTCACCGCGATCATCGCGCTCGCGCGTTCGCTGGGCCTGCGCGTGATCGCCGAAGGCGTCGAGAATCTGCGCCAGATGGAAGTGCTGCACCGCCTGGGCTGCGGCGTGATGCAGGGCTTCCTGTTCAGCCGGCCGCAGCCGCCGGAGGACATCGAGACCTGGCTGCAGCAGACCGTGCTGCCGCGCAAGGCGCCGTGGATCGTCAAGGCCGGCGAGGCGATCGAGCTGCCCGACATGCTGCGCATGGCCGATGGCCGCGATGCTCGCTTGAAGCCGGCGAGCTGAATACCCAACGCTGTATCGGGATGGAGACGACACGCCCGGCGCCTCTGGCCGGATCGAGCAGTAGCGCGACGGACCTCGCCAAGGCCGCGCTGCGCCGCCTGGCGCTCGACAAGCTCGAGCCGACCCCGGAAAACTACGCCCGCGCCTATCGTCTCGAAGCCGGCGAGGCCCCCGCCGATGCAACCGCGCTCGCCGCGCTGATCGAACGCATCGTGCGCGGCATCGAGCGCGGCAGCCGCGCCTGGACCAGCGCACGCAAGAAGGACAGTCTGCTGCGCGTGCTCGCCGGCAGCCGCAGCGATGCGCAGCGGCTGCAGCAGCGGCTCACGCAGCTGGTCGCCAGCTGGGATCAGGACGTCGGCGACACCGTCGCCGCCGAGCTCGGTGCCGAGGCGCCCGGCGATGCACCTGGCGATGCGCCGACCGAAGCGCTGCCCACGCTGCCGATCACGTTGGACGAGCCCGCGCCGGCCCCCTCCGAAGCCGCCGCGGCGGCGTCCCAGACGACCGACCTCGCGCCCTGGCGCCGCGTCTCGGCGACGTTGGCCGACACCGTGGGCTGCGCGCTGCCCGAGCGCGACGGCACCGCTGAGGACTTGCGCCAGGAGCTCGAGGCGCTGAGCGCGCAGTTGCTGGCACGCGGTGCCGACGCGCCGTTGGCCGACTCGGCCGAGGCTTTCGGCCAGCGCGCGCAGCAGCTGATCGCGCACCGCCATCACCTGTTCAGCCAGCTCGGGGCGCTGTGCGAGGAGCTGACGGCCAGCCTGGTCGAGTTCGCCGAGGACGACAGCTGGGTCCAGGGTCAGTGCCAGGCGATGCGCAGCGCGATCGGAGACGGGCTGACCGGCCGCGGCGTGCGTGCCGTAGGCGATCTGCTGCGCGACACGCGCGAGCGTCAGGGCCGGCTGCGCGAGGAGCGCGAGCGTGCCCGCGACTCGTTGAAAGGCCTGATCAACCGCATGCTCGCCGAGCTCGACGAGCTGGGCTCGCAGACCGGAAACTTCCACGACAGCGTGGGCCGCTATGCCGACGTGATCGAGAAGGCGGACTCGCTCGAGAGCCTGGCCGGCGTGGTCCGCGAGATGGTCGAGGAAAGCCGTACCGTGCATTCGCTGGTGCAGCAGACCCAGGCCCGGCTGCAGGACGAGCATCACAAGGCACGCGATCTCGCGCGCCGCGTCGACGAGCTCGAGGGCGAGATGCGCAGGCTCTCCGAAGAAGTCTCGACCGACCAGCTCACGCAGGTCGCGAACCGGCGCGGGCTGCTGCAGGCTTTCGAGGGCGAGCGGGCGCGCGTCGAGCGCGGCGGCGGCAGCCTCGCGGTCGGTCTGCTCGACATCGACAACTTCAAGCGCCTGAACGACGAGCTGGGCCACGGCGCCGGCGACGAGGCGCTGCGCTCGCTCGCGGCGCGGGTCAGTGCCGCGCTGCGGCCGACCGACCGGGTCGCCCGCTACGGCGGCGAGGAGTTCGTCGTGCTGCTGCCCGACACCCCGGTGGCCGAGGGTCAGCAGATCCTGACCCGGCTGCAGCGTTCGCTGACCGGCGGCCTGTTCATGCACGAGAGCAAGCAGGTCTTCGTGACCTTCTCGGCCGGCGTGACCGCGTACCGCGTGAACGAAGCGATCGAAACGGCGCTGGAGCGCGCCGATCAGGCCTTGTACGAGGCCAAGCGCACCGGCAAGAACCGCACCTGCGTCGCCTGAGACGGCGCACGGCGCGCCGTCCTCAGCACTTCTTCAGCCCGTCGGTGGGGCGCCCGCCCTTGGCGAGCACCTCGGTCACGGCCTCGCGATCGGTCAGCCGGCGTTCGCGCGCGAGCGTGCCGGCCTGCACCGCCTGCGACTCCAGCGTGGTCTTGCTGGATTCGCCGCTGCACGCGAGCAGGTACACGACGCGACGCGACGTGCCCAGCGTGGCGCCGCTGACGTTGGAGACGCGCGGACCCATCGCGATCAGATCCTCATGGCTCAACCCGACGCGCGGCGCGATCTCGTCCAGCCGTCGGCTCTCGGCGCGTCCGGCGAAGAACACGGCGACAAAGGTCGCGACAACCGCAGCGCCGGCAATGATGGCGATGTGCTTGATCATGTGAACCCATCCCTTCGCAGCGATGGTACATGGGCACGCGGCGATACAGGTTCGTTCACGCGGCCGCAACGCGGCGACACGGGCAACCGCTACAGGATGGTGCGCAGCGCGCGCGCCGCGTCGCGCAGCGGCGGCAGCAGTGCGTCGATCATCTGCTGCTGCGTCTGCCCCTGCATGTTGACCGTCATCCCGACCGCGCCCACGCATTCGCCCTTGTGGTCTTTCACCGCGACCGCGATGCCGCGCAGCCCGAGGTCCAGCTGCTGTTCGGTCGACCAGTAGTCCAGCGCCCGCGCAGCCAGCACCGACTCGCGATAGCGCGTCGGGTCGGTCACGGTGTGCGCGGTGAAGCTGCTGAAGTCGTGGCTGGCGATCCACGCATCGAGCCGCTCGTCGCTCCAGGTCGCCGGGATCACCATCCCCGGCGTCACCACGTGAGCCGGCACGCGCACGCCGACCTGGTAGCCGATCGAGACGAAGCGTGGCGCGTTGCTGCGCGCGACGTAGACGATCTCGTGGTCGTCGAGCACGCTGAAGTTGACGGTCTCGCCGGACACCATCGAGGCGCGCTGGATGAACGGCTGCACCAGCCGCGGCAACCGCGCCGCCTCGAGGTAACTCTGGCCCAGCCGCAGCACGCGCGGCAGCAGCCAGAAGTTCTTGCCGTCGCTGTCGGCGTAGCCGTAGTGGACCAGGCTGAGCAGGAAGCGCCGTGCTGCCGAGCGGGTCAGGCCGGTCAGCTCGGCGGCCTTGGATGGCGTCAGGCGCGGGTGGTCGTTGTCGAAGGCTTCGATCAGCCGCAGGCCTTTGCCCAGGCCTTCGATCAGGTCCTGGCGAGCGATGCCGCCTGCGATGTCGCTGCGCGTCTCAGTCATGGAGGCTCGTCCTAGTATTAACCCGGCAATCGAACGATGATCGCGCGCCGTGCGCGATCATCGCGCAAATCGGTGCGGATCGCCTTGTGACGCGGGCGGCGACTGCCTAATGTCCCGTCCGCGGGCGACATCGCTGTGCCCGAAGACTTCAACAGACTCCAGGAGACAACCCCATGGCAAGCCACACAGCTCACGCGCACGCGTCCGGCGGCCAGCCCCAGTCCAAGAAGGCCGCGGCCAGCGGTTGGATAGGCTCGGCGCTGGAGTACTACGACTTCTTCATCTACGCGACCGCCGCGTCGCTGATCTTTCCGCAGATCTTCTTCCCGAGCAGCGACC
>DATEFR010000545.1:0-3567 GCA_035280545.1 Burkholderiaceae bacterium
CAGGTCGAGTCGCTCGCATCCGATCTCGCGACGCTGCCGTTCGGTCGCATCGATGCGCGTGCCGGCGCGGCGGCGGCGGCCTGCATCCAGCGTGCGGTGCAGCTCGCGCAGCGCGACGAGGTCGCGGCCATCGTCACCGCACCGATCCACAAGGAGGCGCTGGCCGCGGCCGGCGTGCCGTATCCGGGGCACACCGAGATGCTGCAGTCGCTTGCGGCCGTCGATGGCGTCGCGCCGCCGGTGCGCATGATGCTGGCCAACGACGAGCTGCGCACCGTGCTCGTGACCATCCACCTGTCGCTGCGCGACGCGATCGCGGCGCTGGACTTCGACGCGGTGCTGTCGACGATCCGCATCGCCCACGCGAGCGCCGCAGGCTGGGGTCAGGCCGCGCCGCGCATCGCCGTGGCCGGGCTGAACCCGCATGCGGGCGAGGGTGGGCTGTTCGGCCGCGAGGAGATCGAGTTCATCGCACCGGCCGTGGCGGCCGCGTGTGCCGAAGGCATCGCCGCGAGCGGGCCCTATGCGCCGGACACGGTCTTCATGCGTGCACGCCACGCGCCGCCGGCGCATCCGGGCGAGTTCGACATCGTCGTCGCGATGACGCACGACCACGGGCTGATCCCGGTCAAGTACCTGGGCGTCGAGCACGGCGTCAACGTCACGCTGGGCCTGCCGTTCGTGCGGACCAGCCCGGATCACGGCACCGCGTTCGACATCGCCGGCACCGGCCGTGCCGATCCGGCGAGCCTCGCAGCGGCATTGGGCATGGCACGGCGCCTGACAGCCAGATGACCGGCAGGCCGCGATACGCCGGCCTAAGATCGCGCCGGGAGGCGACGCCGGAAGGCATGACCGGAGGGCCGTCCACATGGACGCAACAAGAATCCGCGGGCCGCTCGCGCTCGCGGGATGGTTGATCGCGATAGTCCTGATCGCCTTGCCGGCGCGGGCGGGTGACGTTGTGCAGCGCACTGCGGCGGGCGCACCCGTTCCGATCGGCATCCTCGGCGATTCGGACAGTCACTCGTACCAGGATGAGCTGCTGTCGACCACGCGCTTCGGGCGTTTCCGCCCGGTGACCTTCCAATGGCCGGAAGCGCTGGCGCGCCTGCGGCCGACGCAACTCGACCTCGGCGCGTGGGGCGAGCGTGGCACCCGGCGGTCGGTGGCCGAATTGATGGATTGGGTCGGCCTGGGCGGCCGCTTCCCACGCAAGCAGGACTACCTGCACAACCTGGCCTTCGCCGGCGCCACGTGCGGCAGCCTGATGGGCTACGACGGGCGCCTCGCGCGCCGCATGGCGGCGACGATGGATCGGGACCCCGGCAAGTGGCGACTCGGCGGCGTCGTGATCATCGCGCTCGGGGTCAATGACTTCGGCCACGCGAACAGCCTGGACCTGCTGGTCGAAAATCCGGCGGCGCCGCAGGTACAGGCCAAGATCGCCGGTTGCCTGGAGCAGATCCGTCAGGCGGTCGCGCTGATCCGCACGAGCTACCCGGCGACGCGATTCGTGCTGGTCGGCATCCTGGGCGATGTCGACGATCCGTCGAATCTGACGCACTGGCGCTCGGCCAATGCGATTCGCAATATCAACATCGGGTTCGACGCGTTCGACAACGGGCTGAAGGCCATGGCGGCGGCCGATCCGCGGATCGCTTTCGCGCCGCTGCGGCCCTGGTTCGCGCAACATTGGGGCAGTCGCGACGAGCAAGGGCAGCCGAACTACAAGAGCGTCACGATTGGCGATTTCGTCGTGTCCCATTCGGCGGGCGACGACCCGAAGAATTGTGCGACGGCGGACGAGCACTCCGGTGTCGCTTGGAACGCGCTGTGGGCGCAGTCGCTGGTCGCGCTGATGAACGCGAGATTCGACCTGGGCATTGCGCCGATTTCCGATGCCGAGGTGGCCGAGTTCCTGCGCCCCGCGATCGAGGCCAGCCGTCGGACAGACAGCGGCGGTTAGTGCCGCGTCGGCGCTTTCAGCGCGGCGAGCTGCTTGCGCGCCCGCTGCGTCGCGCGCTCGAGCAGGTAGGAGCTCTCGAACGCGCGCATCCGGCCGGTCTCGCACATGCGCGCGAGCATGCGCGAGGTCATCGAGATCGTCTCCTGGTGCTTGCGTCCGCGCGTGAAGACGAAGAAGCTGCGGCCGGCGCTGACGTGGGTCAGGCGCACCTTCTGCCACTCGTCCTTCAGGTGCATCTGGTAGGCGAAGCCGAGCTTGATGTGGTCCATCAGCTGCGGCCCGCGGGTCGGCTCGGGCGGCTCGGCGTTCGGCTGGTCGAGGTTCAGGTCCAACCCCGGTGCGAGCACCAGGTCCAGGCCGGGCAGCGTGATGTCGAGGTCGGTGTCGGCGGCTTCACCGATGCGGCCGGGCACGGTGTCGACCGCGCGGGGCGAGGTGGTGATCGCGCCGATCGGTCCGCTGGGCGCGTCGAGGTCGATGTCGAGGTCGATGTCGACGGCGCCCGACCAGTCGACAGCGCTTTCGTCGATCAGGCCGACCTGCTTGGCTTCCTCGGGCGTGAAGCGCTTGGCGAGCGTTGCCTCGTCGAGTTCGGGCACCGCGTCGGCGGCCGAGAGCGCTTCGGTGCCCGGCACCGCGATGCTGAAGATTCCCTCGAGCTGCTTGACGAGCAGGTTGTGGTCGAGCTCGCTGAGCGCCGGCTGCTTCAGCGACTCGGCATGCGCCGGCAGCAGCTCGGCGAAGAACGCACGCTGCGCCGCCTCCGGCCAGCCGATCAACGCGAGGCCTTCGTTCAAGTCCTTCATCAGCATCGGCAGCTGCATCAGGAACTTCTTGCGCATCGTCGGCGAGCCCTTGGGCTGGATGCTCATCACCAGGTCCACGCCGGCGCGCCGGTAGCGCTTGGCGCGCTCCGACTGCGCGCCGTCGCGCGTGACCGCGAGCACCAGCGCCTGGCTCCACACCTGCGGCAGGAATTCGCGCAGGTACTGCGGCAGCGACACCGCCTTCAGCGCGGCCTGCAGCTGCAGCATGTAGCGCTGCTGCAGCCGCAGCTCGGACTCCTTGCCTTCGATCGTCGTCAGCGCGCCGCTGCGCACCGCCTCGCCGTGGGTCTGTTCGGCGATGAAGTGCTCGAGCGCTGCGAGCTTGGCGGCGTACAGCTCGATCTGGTCGAAGTCGCCCTCGACGATTTCCTGCACCAGCTCGCGCACGCGCGCGAGGAACTGCTTGCCGGACCCGTCGGTGAAGTCGTCGAACGCGCAGGCCAGCGAGCCGATCCGGTTGACGAAGCGCCGCACCGGGTGGCGGCGCGACGAGAAGAACGTCGGGTCGTTCATCGCCACGCGCAGCACCGGGAGCTGCAACCGCGCGATCTGGCGCGCCATCTGCGGTGGCACGCGGCTGTCGGAGAGGATCTGGTCGAACAGGCTGCCGACGACGTCGATCACCATGTGATCGAGCTTGCCGGTCGAAGCCTGCATCAGCTCCTCGCGGTGCGCGCGGATCAGGTTGACGGCCATCAGGCCGGTCAGCGCCGGATCGTAGGCGCCGCTGCCGGCCGCAGCCTGGTCGGGGCCGCTTCCAGCGCTGCCGCT
>DATEFR010000546.1:0-2203 GCA_035280545.1 Burkholderiaceae bacterium
AACATGTCGACGACCAGGTCGTGGCCGGCGTCTACGCGCTCAAGCCCGAATCGCTCGAAGGGCTGAAGGCCAGCGGCGCGAAGCCGCTCGCGAACGTGCCGCCGGCCGACGACGGCGGGCCGTTGCTGGTGCTCGTGCACGGCACCTTCGTCGACACCGCGAGCACGTTCCGCAAGCTGTGGGACCAGCACCCCGATGCGGTGCGCACGCTGTTCGGCGCGTACCGGCAGCGCGTCTATGCGCTCGACCACCCGACGATGGGCGCGAGCCCGATCGCCAACGCGTTGACGCTCGCGAACGCATTGCCGCCCGGCGCGCGGCTGCATCTCGTGACGCACTCACGCGGCGGCCTGGTGGCCGAGGCGCTCGCGCGTGCCTGCAGCGGCAAGCCGGTGAGCGATGCGGATGCGGCGTTCTTCGCCGGCGACGCGTATGCGCAGCACCTCGCCGATCTGCGCAAGCTGACCCGGCTCGCGCAGAGCAAGGGGCTGCGCGTCGAGCGCGTGGTGCGCGTGGCGTGCCCGGCGCGCGGCACCACGCTGGCGTCGAAACGCTTGGATGCGTACCTCTCGGTGCTGAAGTGGGGGCTCGAGCTCGCCGGCATCCCGGTCGCGCCGCAGCTCGTCGGCTTCCTGCACGAGGTCGCGCGGCGCCGCGCCGACCCGGCCGAGCTGCCCGGTATCGAGGCGATGATGCCGGAGAGCCCGTTCATCCAATGGCTCAACAACAGCGCCGACGAGACCCTCCCCGGCGAGCTGCGGGTGATTGCCGGCGACCTGCAGGGCGACTCCATCGGTTCGTGGGTCAAGACGCTGCTGTCCGACGCGTTCTACTGGACCGACAACGACCTCGTCGTGCAGACGCGCTCGATGTATGGCGGCGCCCCACGCGCGCCGGTTGCCGGAGGGGACGACGGCAACGCCGGCGCGAGCTTCGTGCTCGACCGCGGCGGCCAGGTCACGCACTTCAACTACTTCGCGAACGAGCGCACCGTGCGCGCGATGGTCGCCGCGCTGACGACCGACCCGCCGGCCGATTTCGCGGCGATCGGCCCGCTGTCGTGGGCCGGCGAGGACGCGAGCGGCACGCGCGCCGCGAGGGCGGTCGCACGCTCGCGCGGCGTCGACGCGAAGGCCGCGGCCGATCGCCCCGCGGTGTTCGTGCTGCCCGGCATCCTCGGCTCGAATCTGAAGCTCGACGGCACCCGCATCTGGCTCGGCGTGCGTTTCGTGAACAACCTGAAGCGGCTCGCGTGGGACCCGGCCACCGCGTCGCATGTCGAACCCGACGGCCCGATCGGCAGGGTCTACGACGACCTG
Organism: Burkholderiaceae bacterium; assembly: GCA_035280545.1. GTDB lineage: Bacteria > Pseudomonadota > Gammaproteobacteria > Burkholderiales > Burkholderiaceae_C > DATCSE01. Next base: position 1,320 of record DATEFR010000546.1, read on the forward strand.
ATCGAGCGGCTGGCCGACACCCACGAGGTGATTCCGTTCGCGTTCGACTGGCGCCGCCCGATCGAGGACGAGGCGCGCCGTCTCGCCGCCGCGGTCGACCTCGCGCTGACCGCCCGCAATGCCAGCCAGCAGCCGGTGCGCATCGTTGCGCATTCGATGGGCGGCCTGCTCGCGCGCACGCTGCGGCTCGAGAAGCCGGACACCTGGGCCCGCATGATGGCGCGCGACGGCGCGCGTCTGCTGATGCTGGGCACGCCGAACGGCGGCTCGTGGGCGCCGATGCAGGTGATGTCCGGCGACGACACCTTCGGCAATGCGCTGGTCGCGTTCGGCGCGCTGTTCGACAACGGCGGTGCGCGCAAGATGATGGCCGGCATGCCGGGCTTCCTGCAGCTGCAGGCCGCGCTGCTCGATCCGCAGCTCGGGCTCGACAAGGCCAGCACCTGGGCCGATCTTGCCGCCAAGGACATCGAGCAGCTGAAGAGCGTCAGCATCTGGCACCGGCTCGAAGGGCCGCAGCGCACGATCTACGAATGGGGCGCGCCGCCGCAAGACGTGCTGGACCAGGCCGTCGCGCTGCGGCGCCGGCTCGATGCGCAGGTCGCGACGCTGGCGGCCGACGCGGGCAAGATGCTGCTGGTCGTCGGCCATGCGTCGTTCACGCCGGCCGGCATCAGCTTCGGCGACAACGGCCTCGACTACCTGAACACGCCCGACGACGGCGATGGCCGCGTCACGCTGCAAAGCGCGCTGCTGCCGGGGGTCAAGACCTGGAAGCTCGATGCCGAGCACGGCAAGCTGCCGAGCGTGGCCGGTGCCTTCGCGGCTTACCTGGAATTGCTCGCGAACGGCGACACCACGCTGCTGCAGCGCCACGAGGCCGC
>DATEFR010000547.1:0-16008 GCA_035280545.1 Burkholderiaceae bacterium
GAAGCGCAGCGTGTGGCTGCCGAACGCGAGCAGCAGGAAGCCAAGCGCGTCAACGACGCGAACCAGGCGGCGATTCTGCGGCTGATGAACGAGCTGCAGGCGGTTGCGGAAGGCGACCTGACGCAGCAGGCGACCGTGACCGAGGACATCACCGGCGCGATCGCCGACTCGGTGAACTACACCGTGGAAGAGCTGCGCACGCTGGTGTCGCAGGTGCAAGGCACGGTGGGTCGCGTGACCGACACGACGCAGCAGGTGGAGGCCACGTCGACCGAGCTGCTCGCGGCATCGTCCGAGCAGCTGCGCGAGATCCGCGACACCGGCGAGTCGGTGCTGCAGATGGCGGGCCGAATCAACGACGTGTCGGGCCAGGCGCAGGAAACCGCCGCGGTGGCACGCCAGTCGCTGGAGGCTGCGGAATCCGGTCTGCGCGCGGTGCAGAACACGATCGACGGCATGAACTCGATCCGCGACCAGATCCAGGAAACCTCCAAGCGGATCAAGCGGCTGGGCGAATCGTCGCAGGAGATCGGCGAAATCACCGAGCTGATCTCGGACATTACCGAACAGACCAACGTGCTTGCGCTGAACGCGGCCATTCAAGCGGCGTCCGCCGGCGAAGCGGGCCGCGGCTTCTCGGTCGTGGCGGAAGAAGTGCAGCGGCTGGCGGAACGTTCGGCCGACGCAACGCGCCAGATCGCGGCGCTCGTGAAGACCATTCAGACCGACACGCAGGACGCGGTCGGCGCGATGGAGCGCAGCACCCAGGGCGTGGTCGAAGGAACGCGACTGTCCGACGCGGCGGGTACCGCGCTGGGTGAAATCGACCGCGTGTCGCGTCAACTCGCCGAGCTGATCGCCAGCATCTCGACCCAGGCGCTGTCCGAAGCGCAGTCGGCAAACGTCGTGGCCGCGAACATCCAGCACATCTTCGCAGTGACCGAGCAGACCGGCGAAGGTACCCGCTCGACCGCGCAGATGGTGCGCGAGCTGTCGCGTACCGCCGAAGAACTGAAGCAGTCGGTCGCGCGGTTCAAGATTGCCTGATCGTCTGACGTGACCGTTGCCCGCCCCACGGCCCGAAACCCCCGTACGCACGAGCGCCGCCATGAACGTCGAGAGCAGTGATGATCTGAGCGCCCTGGCGTGGGTCCAGGACGAGCTGCGGCGTTCGCTGGACGCCGCGCACAAATCGCTGCGCCGCTTCGTCAAGGACACCGAAGCCCTCGGCGAGACCGACATCGACGCGGTCGATCCGGCCGTGCTGCGCAGCGCGCGCAACCAGGTCCACCAGGGCGTCGGCGCGCTCGAGCTGATCGGCTTGCCGACCGCGGCCAACGTGCTGCGCGCAAGCGAGGCGGCGGTGCAGCGCTTCGTCGCGAAGCCGCACAAGCTGACCAACCAGGCGGTCGACGACATCGAGCGTGTCTCGTTCGGCCTGCTCGACTACCTCGCGCGCATGCTGGCCGGCAAGCCTGTGTCGGTGCTCGCGCTGTTCCCGCAGTACCGCGTGGTGCAGGAAGCGGCCGGCGCCGATCGTGTGCATCCGGCCGATCTGTGGACGCTGGACTGGCACTGGCGCGATCTGCCGACCGACCCGCAGGTCGCGCCGCATGCGGCCGACGAGGCGACCCAGGCCGCACTCGAAGCGCAACTGCTCGCCTTGATGCGGCCGGCCACCGCGCGGCCCGCGGCCGCGCGCATGAGCGAGCTGTGTGCCGGCCTCGGCGCCGGTGCGCAGGGCCATGTCGCGACGTTGTGGAAGCTCGCTTCCGCCGTGTTCGAAGCGCAGGCGCAAGGGCTGCTCGGTTTCGACGTGTTCAGCAAGCGTGTCGCGTCGCGTCTGCTTGCACAGTTCCGGATTCTCGAGCGCGGCGACAGCGACGTCTCCGAACGCCTCGCGCAGGACCTGCTGTTCTTCTGCGCGCAAAGCGCCTCGCCCGGCGACGGGAAAACCGCGCCGCGACTGGCCGCGGTGCGTTATGCCTACGACCTCGCGCACCACGCGCCGGTCGACTACAACACCAGCCTGCTCGGCCGCTTCGACCCGGCGCTGATTGCGCAGGCGCGCAAGCGCGTCACCTCGGCCAAGGAAGCGTGGCAGGCGATCGCCGGCGGCGAGATGCATCGCATGGCCGGCCTGTCGGAGCAGTTCGCGCTGGTCGGCGATTCGCTGAAACGTCTGTTCCCGCTCGGCGAGTCGCTCGCCAGCGAGCTGCAGCAGGCGGTCGCCGCGACGCAGCAGCTCGGCAGCGCGCCGCCGGCGCCGCTCGCGATGGAAGTCGCGACCGGCCTGCTGTACGTCGAGGCGGCGCTCGAGGATTCCGATTTCGACAATCCCGACCAGGCCGCTCGCGTGCAGCGCCTCGCGCAGCGTCTGGCCGCCGTGCGCCAGGGCCAGCCGCCGGAGCCGCTCGAGCCGTGGATGGAGGAGCTGTACCGCCGCGTCTCCGATCGCCAGACGATGGGCAGCGTCGTGCAGGAACTGCGCGCCTCGCTGGGCGAGGCCGAGAAGCTGATCGACCAGTTCTTCCGCAAGCCCGACGATCGCAACGTGCTGATCGACGTGCCGCATCAGCTCTCGGCGATGCGCGGCGTGCTCTCGGTGCTGGGCATGGACCACGCGTCGGCCGCGCTGCTGCGCATGCGCGACGAGGTCGATGGCCTGATCGCGACCGAGGTCGACCCGCAACGCATCGGCCAGGCGGGCGTGTTCGACCGGCTCGCCGGCAACCTGGGTGCGCTCGGCTTCCTGATCGACATGCTCAGCGTCCAGCCGCAGATGGCGAAGTCGCTGTTCCGCTTCGATGCCGCGACCGGCGTGCTGAGCCCGGTGATGGGCCGCGAGGCACCGGCGGCACCGCCGCCGGTCGAGCCGCGCCTGATCGAGCAGGCGCAGCAGCTCGCCTTCACCTCGGTGCGCGAAGACGTGCCGGTCGAAGACGTGACGCGCGATCTGGAGCGCCTGTCGCAGGAAGCGCAGGCCGCCGACCAGCCGGCGCTGGCCGCGGTCGTCGCGAAGGCTCAGGAGGCGCTGGACCACGCGGTCGATTCCGAGGGCCAGGCCGCGGTGCGCGGCGAGCTCTCCGATGCGCTGGTTGATTTTGTCTCGACTGCGTCCGACCCGGTCGGGCTCGACCCGGTCGCCGAACGCAAGGCGGCCGATGCGATGCCGCCGCTCGCGGTGGCCGCGGATGCGCCGGCCGATCTCGCCGAAGACGACGAGATGCGCGAGATCTTCCTCGAGGAGGCGCGCGAGGTCATCGAGAACGCGAAGACGGCACATGCCGATCTGGTCAAGTCGCCCGACGACATCGCGCTGCTGACGACGCTGCGCCGCGCATTCCACACGCTGAAGGGCAGCTCGCGCATGGTCGGGCTGAAGGAATTCGGCGAAGCGGCCTGGGCCTGCGAACAGCTCTACAACGGCCACTTGGCCGATCAGCGCGCCGCTGCCGCGCCCTTCCTGGACTTCACCGCGTGGAGCCTGGCCGAGCTCGCGGCCTGGGTCGACGATATCGCCGCGCGTCGCGATGGCTCGCGCAGCGCTGCCGCGACCCGTGCCGCCGCGCAGCGCGCCGGCGAGGAGCAGGCGCAAGCGAGTGCGGTGGAGGTGTCCGACATCGCGCTGCCGCTGGCCGATGTGCCGCTCGATGTCGCGCCGGCATCGCCGCCGCAACCGGACGAGCTGCAACCGCTGACGCTGAATTTCGCCAACGAGCTGTCGGCGATCGATCTGGACCTGCGCGCGGTGCCGCCGCCGTCGGACAGCCCCGCACCCGCGGCCACGGAGCCGGCGGCGCCGGAGCTGTCGTTCGAGCTCGACCTCGGCAGTCTGGACCTGCCGCCAGCGGCCGCGATTCCGGTCGCCGATGTGCTGCCCGCCGAAGCGCCGCACGAGGCCGCGCCGATCGGCCAGGCCATCCCGCTCGACCTGGGCGCGCACGCGCTGCTCGAGCCGTTCGGCGCCGAACTGCATCCGCCCACCGAGCCGGTGCCGTTGGTCGACGTGACCGAGCTGGTGATGCCGGCCGATCTGCAGATCGAAACGATCACGCTCGATGGCGCTGCTGCTGCGGCCGACGAGCCTGCCGCGCCGGCGGTTGCAGAAGCGCCGGCTGCCGCGCCGTCCGAAGACGACAACGTCAAGATCGTCGGTCCGCTGCGCATCGGCATCCCGCTGTTCAACATCTATCTGAACGAGGCCGACGAGCTGTCGCGCCGTCTGTCGACCGAGATCGCCGAATGGGCGATGGAGCTGCACCGCGCTATCGGCGAGACGCCCATTGCGCTGGCGCACTCGCTCGCCGGCAGCTCGGCGACCGTCGGTTTTGCCGACTTGTCGCAGCTCGCTCGTGCGCTCGAGCACGCGCAGATGCGCTCGCAGGCGATCGGCCAGGGCACCACCGACGAAGCGCAGCTCTTCGCCGATGCGGCGGACGAGATTCGACACCTGCTGCATCAGTTCGCCGCGGGCTTCCTGAAATCGCCGGCAGCGGAACTGCTCGCGCGCCTGGCCGAGCACGAGATCACCTCGGCACGACGGCTCGATGCGGTGACCGCAGCGGCCGAGTTCGAGCCCGTCACGTCCGGCCCCGGTGAGCTCGGCGGCAGCGCGCCGGCCGGGATCGAAACCATCACGTTCGATGACTTGGCCGCGGTCGGCGAAGCGCCGGTCGAACCGATGCCCGTCGAGACGACTGCGACGACGGTGACGACGGTGACGACGGTGACGACGGTGACGACGACGGCGCCGGCCCCGCTCGCGCCCTTGACCACGCCCGCCGCCTTGGCCGACGCGGCCGAGTCGGGCTACGGTGCCGCTGATTCGCGCTTCGGCGGACTCGGCGTCGCCGAGCTGAAGCCGCTGGGCGAGTTGCCGGTCGAGACGCATCGCCACACGCCTTCCAGTGCCTCGGCCGATACCGGACTGGCCGACGACGACTCGATCGATGCGGTCGACGCGGTCGACGCGGAACTGTTCCCGATCTTCGAGGAAGAGGCCGAGGAGCTGCTGCCGCAACTCGCGTCGCGCCTGCGCGACTGGGCGCGCAAGCCCGGCGACGGCGCGCATCCGGCGTCGTGCATGCGCACGCTGCACACGCTGAAGGGCGGCGCGCGCCTGGCCGGCGCGATGCGCCTGGGCGAAATGGCGCACAGGCTCGAGACCCGCATCGAGCATCTGCTGGCCGCCGACTCGATCGAGGCCGCCGACGTCGAGGTGCTGCAAGCCTACGGCGACGGCCTGCAGCAGACCTTCGAGGCGCTGCGCGAGCGCGATGCGCGCGCGTACACCGAAGCGACGCGCGTTGCCGAGGCTGCACAGGCGGTCGAGGCACCGGCTCCGGTCGCGCCGCCGCCGGTCGTCGTGCCGGCCGAGCCGTTGCAGGTGCTGCTGCAGGAGGCGCCGCGGGTGGTGCCCGACAGCGGCTACCAGCGTCTCGACGGTGGCGATGCGACCGTCCCCGCGGGCCTGGATCCCGATCTGGTGCCGACGCAGCCTTCGTCGTTCGACGCGCTGCAACCTCAAGTCCCGCTCGTCAGCCTGAACGACGCGGCGACGCAGCCGCCGGCCGGTGCATCCGAGCCTGTCGATGCGGCTGCCGATGTGGCCGCCAAGAGCCCGGCGACGCCCGACCTCGACTGGTCGCGGTTCGCCGGCACCACCAGCGCGACAGTGCGCAAGGGCAACGAACGGGCGCAGATCGCGCAGTCGGCGGTGCGTGTGCGCGCGCCGCTGCTCGACCGCCTGGTCAACCTCGCGGGCGAGGTCAGCATCACCCGCTCGCGGGTCGAGTCGGGCGTGACCCAGCTCAAGTCGTCGCTCGGCGACCTGACCGAGAACCTCGAGCGGCTGCGTGCGCAGCTGCGCGATATCGAGTTCCACGGCGAGACGCAGATGACCTCGCGTCTCGAGGCGGCGAAGGCCGCGTCGCAATCCTTCGATCCGCTCGAGTTCGACCGCTTCACGCGCTTCCAGGAACTGACGCGCATGATGGCCGAGTCGGTGAACGACGTCGCGACCGTGCAGCGCACGCTGCAGCGCTCGCTCGAAACGACCGAAGACGAGCTGGTCGCGCAGGCGCGCCTGACGCGCGACCTGCAGGACGACCTGCTGCGCACGCGCATGGTCGAGTTCGAGGGTCTGTCGGACCGCCTGTACCGCGTCGTGCGGCTGGCGGCGAAGGAGACCGGCAAGTCGGTGCGGCTGGACATCGTCGGCGGCTCGATCGAAGTCGACCGCGGCGTGCTGGACCGGATGACCGGCTCGTTCGAGCATCTGCTGCGCAACTGCGTGACCCACGGCATCGAGATGCCCGATGCGCGCAGCGCGGCGGGCAAGGACCCGACCGGCTCGATCATCGTCGCGCTGACCCATGAGGGCAATGAAGTCGGCGTCGAATTCCGCGACGACGGCGCCGGGCTGAACCTGGCGCGCATCCGCGAGAAGGGTCGCGCGCTGGGCATGATCGCGCCGGATGCCGACGTCAGCGATGCCGAAGCCGCGAACCTGATCTTCACGCCGGGCTTCTCGACGGCCGACCAGGTGACCGAGCTGGCCGGCCGCGGCGTCGGCATGGACGTGGTGCGTTCGGACGTCAACGCGATGGGCGGCCGGGTCGAGACCGCGACGGCCGCGGGCCAGGGCACGTCGTTCAAGCTGATCCTGCCGCTGACCACCGCGGTCACGCAGGTCGTGATGCTGCGCTGCGGCGAGACCAGCGTCGCAGTGCCGTCGACGCTGGTCGAGATCGTGCGGCGCGCGGCGCCTGCCGAGGTCGACGCGGCCTACGCGGGCGGTGTGTTCCCGGTCGGCGAGCGCACGCTGCCGTTCTTCTGGCTGGGCGCGCTGCTGCAGCTCAGCGCGCGGCCCACCGAAGCGGGCGGACGCATGCGTTCGGTCGTCGTGATCCGCAGCGCGCAGCAGCGCATCGCGCTGCACGTCGACGAAGTGCTGGGCAACCAGGAAGTCGTGGTCAAGAACCTCGGCCCGCAGCTCGCGACCGTGCCCGGGCTGGCCGGCGTGACGCTGCTGGCTTCAGGCGCTGTCGCGCTGATCTACAACCCGGTCGCGCTGGCGACGCTGTACGGCGATTCGGCGCGCATCGCGAGCCAGGCGGCCGGCGAGCCGTCGGCCGCGACGCCGCAGGTGCCGACGCTGGACCAGCCGCTGGAGCGCCAGGCCCCGCTGGTGATGGTGGTCGACGATTCGCTGACCGTGCGCCGCGTGACCCAGCGCCTGCTGCTGCGCGAGGGTTATCGCGTGGTGCTCGCGAAGGACGGCCTGGATGCGCTGGAGCGCCTCGCCGAGGAGAAGCCGCAGATCGTGCTCTCGGACATCGAGATGCCGCGCATGGACGGCTTCGACCTGGTGCGCAACATGCGGGCCGACACGCGGCTGGCGGATCTGCCGGTGATCATGATCACCTCGCGCATCGCGCAGAAGCACCGCGACTACGCGGCCGAGCTGGGTGTCGACCACTACCTGGGCAAGCCGTACTCGGAAGAGGACCTGCTCGCGCTGGTCGCCCGCTACACGGCGGCGGACCGCGCGCTGGCCGTCGCCTTGTAAAGCATGTAAAGCGTTCTGCGCCCAGGGTCGGTACCGTGGGCGCAGGCCGGCGTCGGAATAAAATGCGCGCATGGCCGGGCCGCGCGTCAATTTCACGAACCAGTTCCTGATCGCGATGCCGGGCATGAGCGAAGACAGCACCTTCGCCGGCAGCGTGATCTACATGTGCGAGCACACCGAGAAGGGCGCGCTCGGGCTGGTGATCAACAAGCCGATCGACATCACGCTGAAAAACCTCTTCGAGAAGGTCGAGCTGACGCTCGATCGGCCCGACCTGGCCGAGGCGCCGGTGTACTTCGGCGGCCCGGTGCAGACCGAACGCGGTTTCGTGCTGCACGAGCGGCTGGACGGCGGCGAGGGCGAGGGCGGGCACTACAACTCGTCGCTGCAGATCCCCGGCGGGCTCGAGATGACCACCAGCAAGGACGTGCTGGAAGCGCTGTCCAACGGCGCCGGCCCGAAGAAGGTGCTGATCACGCTGGGTTACAGCGGCTGGGCCGCCGGCCAGCTCGAGGAAGAGATGGGCCGCAACGGCTGGATCAACGTGGTCGCCGAGCCGGGGATCATCTTCGACACGCCGGTCGAGCAGCGTTACGACAAGGCGCTGTCGCTGCTGGGCATCGACGTTCGCATGCTGAGCCAGGACGCGGGGCATGCGTGAGCGTCGTGACGCCGCCATCCCCTCCGTCCTCCACCGCGCCCCGTTCGTTTCTGGCTTTCGATTTCGGCGCACGCCGCATCGGTGTCGCCAACGGCAACAGCCTGACCCGCAGCGCGCAGCCGCTGCGCACCATCGCCGCGACCGGCGATGCCCGTTTCGACGCGATCGCTGCGCTGGTCGCCGAATGGCGACCGGATGCGCTGGTCGTCGGCGTGCCGTTCCATCCGGACGGCGCGGCGCACGAAAATACCGAGCGAGCCCGCCGCTTCGCGCGCCAGCTCGCCGGGCGCTTCAAGCTGCCGGTGCACGAGGTCGACGAGCGCTACACGACGACCGAAGCGGCGTCGCACGGCGCGCGCGATCTCGATGCGGCGGCCGCGGCGATCATCCTCGAACAGTTTTTGAACGCTTCATTGCCATGAGTACTCTGCACCTCGATGCCGAAGCGCTGTACGCCGACCTGCTGGCCGGCGTGCGCGACCTGTTGAAACCCGATGCGGTGCTGGTCGGCGTCTGGTCGGGCGGCGCGTGGCTGGTCGAGCGGTTGCACCGCGATCTCAAACTCGCCGGCGAGCCCGGCGTGATCTCGAGCGCGCTGCATCGCGACGACTTCGGCTCGCGCGGCATGACCGGCGCGGCCGACCACACGAAGCTGCCGTTCGACGTCGACGGCAGCCGCATCGTGCTGGTCGACGACGTGCTGTACACCGGCCGCACGATACGCGCGGTGATCAACGAGCTGTTCGACTTCGGCCGGCCGGCGAGCGTCAGCCTCGCGGTGCTGGTGGACCGCGGCGGGCGCGAGCTGCCGATCCACGCCGCGGTCTCGGCCGCGCGGGTCGCGTTGCCGCGCGAACAGCGCCTGTCGCTGGCCCGCAGCGCGAGCGGCCGCTTCAGCTTCGACATCAAGGAGCAAAGCTGATGATGCCCCCACGCTCACTACGTTCACTGCCCCCCGCGGGGGCGCAGGCCACCCTTGGGGCGGCCCGGCGGGAGGCCTGATGCCGTCGCGCCGCAACCCGCAACTGAACGCCAACGGCGAGCTGATCCACCTGCTGTCGATCGAAGGCCTGCCGCAGGCGGTGCTGACGCAGATCCTCGACACCGCGGGCAGCTTCCTCAGCGTCAACGAACGCGACGTCAAGAAGGTGCCGCTGCTGCGCGGCAAGAGCGTGTTCAACCTGTTCTTCGAGAACAGCACGCGCACCCGCACGACCTTCGAGATCGCCGCGAAGCGCCTGTCGGCCGACGTGATCAACCTCGACATCGCGCGCTCGTCGGCATCCAAGGGCGAGAGCCTGCTCGACACGATCGCGAACCTCTCGGCGATGCACGCCGACATGTTCGTCGTGCGCCACAGCGAAAGCGGCGCGCCGTACCTGATCGCGCAGCACTGCGCGCCGCACGTGCACGTGGTCAACGCCGGCGACGGGCGGCACCAGCACCCGACGCAGGGGCTGCTGGACATGTACACGATCCGCCACTTCAAGCGCGACTTCCGCAACCTGACGGTCGCGATCGTCGGCGACATCGTGCACTCGCGCGTCGCGCGCTCCGACATCCATGCGCTGACCACGCTGGGCGTGCCCGAGATCCGCGCGGTGGGCCCCAAGACGCTGGTGCCCGGTGACCTGCGCGAAATGGGCGTGCGCGTCTGCCACGACATGGCCGAGGGCCTGCGCGACGCCGACGTGATCATCATGCTGCGCCTGCAGAACGAACGCATGAGCGGCGCGATGCTGCCCAGCGCCGGCGAGTTCTTCAAGAACTACGGGCTGACCGAAGAGAAGCTAGCGCTCGCGAAGCCCGATGCGATCGTGATGCACCCGGGCCCGATCAACCGCGGCGTCGAGATCGACTCGGCGGTGGCCGACGGCCGCGCCAGCGTGATCCTGCCGCAGGTGACCTTCGGCATCGCGGTGCGCATGGCGGTGATGTCCATCATCGCGGGCAACAGCGCTTGAACCACAACGGCATCGAATGAAACTGCTCATCAAGAACGGCCGCATCGTCGACCCGGCCTCGGGGCGCGACGAGCGCGGCGACATCGCGATCGCCGCCGGTCGCATCGTCACGGTCGGCCGCGTCAGCGAGGACTTCCGCGCGAACCGCACGCTGGATGCGAGCGGGCTGATCGTCGCCCCCGGCCTCGTCGACCTCGCGGCACGCCTGCGCGAACCCGGCCACGAACACGAAGGCATGCTCGAATCGGAGATGGCCGCCGCGGTGGCCGGCGGCGTCACGAGCCTCGTGTGCCCGCCCGACACCGACCCGGTGCTGGACGAGCCGGGCCTGGTCGAGATGCTGAAGTTCCGCGCGCGCAGCCTGAACCTCGCGCATGTGTACCCGCTGGGCGCGTTGACCCGCAGGCTCGAGGGCGAGATCCTGACCGAGATGGCCGAGCTGACCGAAGCCGGCTGCGTCGGTTTCTCGCAGGCCGAGGTCGCGCTGAAGGACACGCTGGTGCTGCACCGCGCGCTGCAGTACGCGGCGACCTTCGGCTACACGACCTGGCTGCGGCCGAACGACGCCTGGCTGGGCAATGGCGTCGCCGCGAAGGGCCCGCTCGCGACGCGCATGGGCCTGAGCGGCGTGCCGGCGATCGCCGAGACGATCGCGCTCGCGACGATCTTCGAGCTGGTGCGCGACACCGGCGCACGCGTGCACCTGTGCCGCCTGTCGAGCGCCGCCGGCATCGAGCTGGTGCGCCGCGCGAAGGCCGAGGGCCTGCCGGTGAGCTGCGACGTCAGCATCCACAACCTGCACCTGACCGACCTCGACATCGGCTACTTCGACGCCGCGATGCGCGTGACGCCGCCGCTGCGCCAGCAGCGCGACCGCGATGCGATCCGCGCCGCGCTGGCCGACGGCACGATCGATGCGCTGGTCAGCGATCACACGCCGGTCGACGCCGACGCGAAGACGCTGCCGTTCGCCGAAGCCGAGCCGGGCGCGACCGGTCTGGAGCTGCTGCTGGCGCTCGCGCTCAAGTGGGGCCACGAGACGAAGCGGCCGCTGGTCGACACGCTTGCGAAGATCACCAGCGCGCCGGTCGCGGTGCTCGGCGAATCGCTGGGCTCGCTTGCGGCGAGTGCCGGTCGTATCGTCGAAGGCGGCGTGGCCGACCTGTGCCTGTTCGATCCCGAGGCGCGCTGGACGATAGCGCCGTCGGCGCTGCGCAGCCAGGGCAAGCACACGCCGTTCCGCGGCCTGGACATCGCCGGGCGCGTGCGTTGCACGCTGGTCGGCGGGGCCGTGGCGTACGAAGCGCAAGCCAACGGCGACGCCTGAACGCCACCGCATGAACGACGACGCGACGACCACGCTCGCCGGCCGGCGCGGCCTCGAGGCGGACGACGAGCCGCCGCGCATCCGGCGCGGCCATCGCCTGCGCGCGGTCGTGCGCATCGTGCATGCGGTGGTGCATGCCCTGCACGGCATTGCGATCGTGCTGCTGCGCTTCAAGACGATGGACGCGGCCCGGCGCCATGCGCTGATCCAGTGGTGGGCGCGCAAGATGCTGCGTGTGATGGGCATCGAGTTGCGTGTCGATGGCACCGCCGCGGGCGGCGAGCAGATCGCACCGGGCACGCTGCTCGTCGCGAACCACATCTCGTGGCTGGACATCATGGTCGTGCATGCGGTCTGCCCGCAGGCGCGTTTCGTCTCGAAGGCCGATGTGCGTCACTGGCCGCTGGTGTCGCGGCTGGCCGATGCGGCGAACACGCTGTACCTCGAGCGCGAGCGCAAGCGCGATGCGCTGCGGGTCGTGCACCTGGTGGCCGCGGCGCTGAAGAACGACGAGATCGTGGCGGTGTTTCCCGAAGGCACGACGTCCGATGGCCGGGACGTGCTGCCGTTCCACGCGAACCTGCTGCAGGCCGCGATCTCGACCGGTGCGCCGGTGCAGCCGATCGCACTGCGCTTCTCGGACACGGCCGCAGCCGTCAGCCCGGCGGTGGAATACATCGGGACGACGACGCTCGTGCAAAGCGTGTGGCGCGTGGCCAGCGGCGACGGCGTGTGCGCCAACGTCGTGCTGCTGGCGCCGCGTTCCGGCGCGCAGGCCGAGCGCCGCGAGCTCGCGCAAGCGTTGCGCGCCGACATCGCGGCGCTGCTGCGGTTGCCGCGCTGAGCGGCCGGGGCGAGGCTTACGCCTTGCCTTGATTCGCGACGGCGGCCGCGGCCTTCGCCGCCGCTTCGGGGTCGCCGAGGTAGTAGCTCTTGATCGGCTTCAGGTTCGCGTCGAGCTCGTAGACCAGCGGAATCCCGTTTGGGATGTTCAGGCCGACGATGTCGGCGTCGGAGATGCCATCGAGGTATTTGACCAGCGCGCGGATGCTGTTGCCGTGCGCTGCGATCAGCACGCGTTGGCCGCTCGCGATCGCCGGTGCGATCGTGTCGTTCCAGAACGGCAGCACGCGCGCGACCGTGTCCTTCAGGCATTCGGTCAGCGGGACCTGCTCGGGGCTCAGCCCGGCGTAGCGCAGGTCGGCGCGTTCGCTGCGCGGATCGCTGGGCTCCAGCGCCGGCGGCGGCGTGTCGTAGCTGCGGCGCCAGACCAGCACCTGGTCGTCGCCGAACTTCTTCGCGGTCTCGGCCTTGTTCAGCCCTTGCAACGCGCCGTAGTGGCGCTCGTTGAGGCGCCAGTCGTTGCGCACCGGCAGCCAGGTGCGGTCCATCTGGTCCAGCGCGTGCCACAGCGTCCAGACCGCGCGCTTGAGCACCGAGGTGTAGGCGATGTCGAACTCGTAGCCCTCGGCCTTGAGCAGGCGGCCCGACTCCTGTGCCTGCCGCACGCCCAGCGGCGTGAGCTCGACATCGGTCCAGCCGGTGAAGCGGTTTTCGAGGTTCCAGGTGGATTCGCCGTGGCGGATGAGGACGAGCTTGTGCATGGGAATGAGGCGCTGCTGCGAGGTGCGGGCCAAGTCCGCTGAACGTGAGGGATTCCCGAGCGATGCCCGGGCGAAAGACCCGCGAATTCTATAATCCGCTCCCTCGCACAACGCCTTGCGCCCCCGTTTGTGAAGTTCTTCATCGACAACTGGTACCTCTTCGTCGTCGCGATCGTCTCCGGCGGCATGCTGTTGTGGCAGACCTTCGGCAAGGGCGTGAGCGGCGGTGCACGGGTCTCCACCGCCGACGCGGTGCAGCTGATCAACCGCGAGAAGGCGGTGCTGATCGATGTCAGCGAACCCGCCGAGTTCGCGGCCGGCCACGCGGTCGGATCGCGCAGCGTGCCGCTCGCCAACCTGCAGGCCACCGGGAACCCGCCCAGCGAGCTGCCGAAGAACAAGGCCCTGCCGCTGGTCGTCGTGTGCTCGAATGGCAACCGCTCGATGCGCGCCGTCGCGGCATTGAAGGGCCTGGGCTTCGAGAACACGAAGGCGCTGGCCGGTGGGCTGACCGCATGGCGCGAAGCCAATCTGCCGGTCGAGAAGACGGCCTGATCGCGAAGCAGAGCAGGAAGCCGCCGCATGCAACCCGTGAAGATGTACACCACGCTGGTCTGCCCGTACTGCATCCGTGCGAAGGCCCTGTTGAAGGAGCGCGGTGTCGAGGCGATCGACGAGGTCCGCGTCGATCTGGAGCCGGCCGAGCGCGACACGATGGTGAGCCTGACCGGGCGCCGCACCGTGCCGCAGATCTTCATAGGCTCTACGCACGTCGGCGGCTGCGACGACCTGATCGCGCTGGACCGCCGAGGCCAGCTCGCGCCGCTGCTGGCCGGCCTCGCGGCGTAGCCTCTCTCCCGCCGTCTTTCCGCGTCCTCTCCCCGCGTCCTCTCCCCGGTTTCTCTCGCGCGGGCGCGTCATCGCGCTGGGCGATAATGGCCGGCTCCGCCGCTCGCATCCCTCGAGCGGTCCGTCGTTTGTCCTCCCACCCGAGACATCATCGAGAACATCATGGCCGACGCCGACGCACAACCCGTGTTCCAGATCCAGCGCCTCTACCTGAAGGACCTGTCGCTGGAGCAGCCGAATTCGCCGCAGATCCTGCTCGAGCAGGCGCAGCCGCAAGTCGAGATCAACCTCGGCCTGGGCGCGAACACGATAGGCGACGGCATCTATGAAGTCACCGTCACCGCGACCGTGACGACCAAGGTCAACGACAAGGTGCTGTTCCTGGTCGAGGCCAAGCAAGGCGGCATCTTCGAGATCCGCAACCTGCCCGAGGAGCAGCTCCAGCCCATCATCGGCATTGCCTGCCCGGGCATCATCTACCCGTACCTGCGCGCGATCGTCTCGGACGTCTGCACACGCGCCGGCTTCCCGCCGGTGATCCTGTCGGAAGTGAACTTCCAGGCCATGTACGAAGCGCAGCAGCAGGCGCAACAGCAAGCCGCGGTCGGCAACGGCAACGGCAGCGGCATCATCACCAGCGCGAACTGATCGTCTCGCTCGCATCCTGCGAGCAGCGTCATCGACGATGAACCTCGGCATTCTCGGTGCGGGCGCCTGGGGGACGGCGCTCGCCGCGCGGGCGGCGTTGCGCCACCCCACCGTTCTATGGGCGCGCGATGCCGCGCAGGCGGCGCAGATGCGCGACGAGCACCGCAACGCGCGCTACCTGCGCGACGTGGCGCTGCCCGAAGCGCTGCGCATCGAAGCCGACTTCGATGCGGCGGTCGCGCATGCACGCGGCGCTGGCGCGCAAGGCGGTCTGCTGATCGTCGCGACGCCGATGTCCGGCCTGCGCGAGATGCTGCAGCGGCTGAGCGCGCAGGGCGACGATGGCACCGGCGTGCTGTGGTTGTGCAAGGGCTTCGAGCACGGCAGCGGCCTGCTGGGCCATGAGCTTGCGCGCGACGTTGCACCGAGGCTGCGAGCGGGCGTGCTGTCGGGGCCCAGCTTCGCGATCGAGGTCGCGCGCGGCCAGCCGACCGCGCTGGTCGCCGCGAGCGACCATGCCGCGCTGTGCGATGCGGCGGTGGCCGCGCTGCATGGCGACAACCTGCGCGTGTACACGTCGAACGATGCGGTCGGCGTCGAGGTCGGCGGTGCCGTCAAGAACGTGCTCGCGCTGGCGGCGGGCATGGCCGACGGCATGCAAGCCGATCGCTCCGGTGGCGCTGCTGGCATGCCGACAGGGCTGGGCCTGAACGCGCGTGCCGCGCTCGTGACCCGCGGCCTCGCCGAGATGACGCGCCTGGGCGTGGCGCTCGGCGCGCGGCCCGAGACTTTCATGGGGCTGTCGGGCCTGGGCGACCTCGTGCTCACCGCGACCGGCGACCTGTCGCGCAACCGCACCGTCGGTCGCCTGCTCGCGCAAGGGGTCGCGCTGCCGCGCATCCTCGCCGAGCTGGGCCATGTTGCCGAAGGCGTCAGCACCGCGCCGATGGTGCTGGCGCGTGCGCGTGCCGCCGGCGTCGAGATGCCGATCACGCAAGCTGTCGCGGCGGTGCTGCAAGGGGCGATCACGCCGGCGCAGGCGCTCGAGCAGCTGATGGGGCGCGACGCGCGCTCCGAAGCAGTCTGAGACCGTTTCGATCACGACCACAAGACGACCCCGAGGAGACTCCGTGACCTCACGACGCACTCTCGTGCAAGCGGCACTGGCCGGCGCCGCGACGTTGGCCTGGCCGGCCGTGCGCGCGCAAGCCTGGCCGAGCCGGCCGATCAAGCTGCTCGTGCCGTTCCCGCCCGGCAGCTCGCCGGATCTGATCGCGCGCCTGATCGCCGAGCCGCTGGGCGCTGCGTTGAAGCAGACCGTGATCGTCGACAACAAGCCGGGGGCCGGCGGCAACGTCGGCACCGGCACGGTCGCGCATGCG
>DATEFR010000548.1:0-3847 GCA_035280545.1 Burkholderiaceae bacterium
CGTGGCGCAGCCCCTGTTGAGCGCCGACTGGCACCGGGTGGCATCGCTGCGGCCGCGCCTGCGCGCGGCGGTGCGCATCCGGCGCCAGACCTGGCGCGGCCGGCGCTGGTATCTGCTGTGCGACGAGGCGAGCGGGCGCCAGCATCTGGTCAACGAAGCCGCCTATCGATTCATAGGCCGATGCGACGGCGCGCACGACGTGCAGGCGGTCTGGGGCGCGGTGCTCGACGACGATGCCGACGCCGCGCCGACACAGCCCGAGGTCATCGAGCTGCTGGTGCGGCTCGACGAACTCGATCTGCTGCAGTGCGACCGCAGCCCCGACGCCGACGTGCTGTTCCGCCGCCACGAAAAGCGGCGCGCACAGCGCCGACGCTCGATGATCAACCCGCTGTCGTTCCGGCTATCGCTGGGCAATCCGTCGCGCTGGTTGACGCGCCTCGATCCGCTGGCGCACGCGCTGTTCCGGCCGACGATGTTCTGGCTGTGGCTGGTGGCCGTCCTGCTGGCCGCGCTCGCAGCCGCGGCGAGTTGGGACGAACTGGTCGCGCACGGCCGCGCGCTGCTGGTCGGGCCGCGCGCACTGATGCTGGCGTGGCTGTGCTTCCCGGTCATCAAGGCGCTGCACGAGCTGGGCCACGCGCTGGCGGTGCGACGCTGGGGCGGCGAGGTGCACGAGTTCGGCATCGGCCTGATGCTGCTCGTGCCGGCGCCGTATGTCGATGCCTCGGCCGCATCGGCATTCGAGCGCCGCGGGCAGCGCGCCGCTGTCGCCGCGGCCGGCATCGCCGTCGAGCTCGCGCTGGCTGCCATGGCCGCGCTGTTCTGGGTCGTGGCGCAGCCGGGCATCGCGCGCGACATCGCCTTCATCGTGTTGGCGACCGGCGGCATCTCGACCCTCGCGTTCAATGGCAACCCGTTGCTGCGTTTCGACGGCTACCACGCGATGTGCGATCTGCTGGAGTTGCCCAACCTCGCGACGCGCAGCCAGGCCTGGTGGACCGCGGCCCTGCGCCGCCTGTTGCACGGTCGTGCCGACGATGCGCCGCGCGCCGGGCATGGCGAAGCCAAGTGGCTGGCAGCGTACGCGCCGTTGTCGCTGGCCTATCGTGTGCCGTTGGCCATCGGCATCGTCTGGTGGATGGGTGCGAAGGCTTGGCTGCTCGGGGTCGGCGTCGCACTGTATCTCGTGATCTCGATGTTCCTGTGGCCGCTCGCGCATCTGGCGCGGCAACTGCTCGCCACGGCAGCGGACAGCGCTCAGGCCACGCGGGCAGGGCTCGGGCTGGTGCTGATCGCCGTCGTGCCGGCGGTGCCGCTGTTCGTGCTGCCGGTGCCGCTGGCGACGATCGCACCCGCGGTCGTGTGGCTGCCCGACCGTGCCCAGCTGCGCCCGCAGGTCGATGGCTTCGTCGCGGCACTGCCGATGGCCGATGGCCAGCGCGTCTCTGCCGGCGATCTGGTGCTCGTGCTGGAAAACCCATCGCTCGAGAGCGAACGCGCACAGATCGCGAGCCGTCTCGAAGGCCTGCAGGCCGATCAGCTGCGCCTGCTGTGGAACGACGCCGCGGCGGCGCGCAATGTCGCGGAGCGCATCGTCAGCGTCGAAGCCGAACTCGCACGCGCCGACGAGCGCCTGGCCGCGCTGCAGGTGCGCGCCCAGGTGGCGGGCACGCTGGTGATGCCGCGGCAGGGCGATCTGCTGGGCAGCTACGCGAAGCGCGGCGCGACCATCGGCCACGTGCTCGCGCCGGACCAGCTGCGCGTGCGCGCCGCCATCGGGCAGGACGATGCCGACCTCGTGCGCCAGCGCACGCTGCGCGCCGAGGTGCGCCTGGCCGATCTGCCGCAGCAGGCGCAGCCGGCCACGCTGGCGCAGGACACGCCGGCCGCCTCGCACGTGTTGCCCAGCGCGGCGTTGGGTGACCGCAGTGGCGGCCCGTATGCCACCGAAGCCGGCGACGACAAGGGGCTGCGCACGCTGGACCCGGTGTTCCTGGTCGACCTGTCGCTGCCCGGCACGACCCTGGCGCGTGCCGGGACTCGAGCCTGGGTCCGCTTCGACCACGGCAGCGAACCGCTGGCCCTGCAGGCGCTGCGGCGGCTGACGCAGCTCTTCCTGCGGCATTTCAACCCGTCCGAATGAACCGCGCCGCCTCATTGCCGACGCCGGGCCTGCTGCTCGGCGCCTACCCAGAACGCGCGGACGATGGCCGCAGCATGCGATTCGGCGGCTGTCCGGCGCCCACGATTCCCGAGGTGCGGCAGCAGCTCGCGGCCCTGGCCGCGCTGCGCGGCGACGCGTTCGAGGCCGCGGTGCGAGCCGCACGGCTGTCGCTGCAACGCGATGGGACGCGCCGCGAGCACGTGGCAGTCGCGCTGGCCCTGGCCTGCGTCGCGTTCGAGCGCGTGTTGCGAGTGCGCTTGTTCGACACCCAGCTCGCGGCCGCCCGCATCGTGCTGCAGGATCGTCTGGCGGAAATGGCCACCGGCGAGGGCAAGACCTACGCGGTCGCGCTGGCCGCCGCGGTCTGCGCGCTGGGCGGCATTCCGGTGCACGTGATCACGGCGAACGACTACCTGGTCACGCGCGACGCCACGATGCTGGCGCCGGTCTACGGCGTGCTCGGCCTGTCGGTCGGCGCGGTCACCCAGGATCTGGCCCGGGAGCAGCGACGCCATGCCTATGCCCAGCCGGTGACGTACTGCACTGCGAAGGAGGTCGCGTTCGACTACCTGCGCGACGGCCTGGTTCGCGAGCGCGATCCGGTGCGGGCGCACCTCGCCGAACTCTGCAGCGCCCCAACCGAACGGCCGGTGCTGCGCGGCCTGTGCATGGCCATCGTCGACGAGGCCGACCATGTGCTGATCGACGAGGCACGCGTGCCGCTGGTGCTCGCAGCCCCTGCACCGCGAGCCGAGGCGCCCGACACCATGGCCCACGCGCTGGCGCTGGCGCAGCCGCTGCGCGAGGGCGTGCATTTCGTTCGCGCGCACAAGGCCTGCGAGCTCACGCCGGCCGGGCAGGCCGAGATCGCGCGGCTCGCCGCCGGACTCGGCGCCGGGGCCGGGCCGTGGCGCAATCGGGTACATCGCGAGAGCATGGTGCAGACCGCCCTGTGCGCGCTGCACGTGTTCCGGCGCGACCATGAGTACCTCGTGCGCGACGGCGAGGTGCTGGTCATCGACACCAGCACCGGGCGCCTCGCGCCGGGTCGCACGTGGTCGCTGGGCCTGCACCAGGCGATCGAGTCGAAGGAGGGCTGCGCGCTCAGCGAGGCGCAATCCACGATCGCCCAGATCACCTATCAGCGCTTCTTTGCGCGCTACCTGCGACTCGCCGGCGTCAGCGGCACGCTGCACGAGTCGCGGCGCGAGCTCCGCGCGGTCTACGACTTGCGGGTGGAACGGGTCGCCGAGCGCCACGCCAGTCGGCGCCGGACCCTGCCGACAAGATTGTTCGCCGACCGCGCCACGCTCTGGGCCGCGGTGGCGCGCCGTATCGTCGACATGGCCGGCATCGGCCGCCCGGTGCTGGTGGGCACCGACTCGGTGGCCGACTCGGACGAGCTCTCGCGCTGCCTGCGCGCCCACGGCATCGAACACGCGGTGCTGAGCGCACGCCACGACCACATCGAATCCGCGATCGTCGCCGGCGCCGGCCGGCGCGGTGCGGCCACCGTCGCGACCAACATGGCCGGCCGCGGCACGGACATCCCGCTGGAGGACGGCGTGGCCGAGCTCGGCGGATTGCACGTGATCTGCTGCCAGCTCAACGCCGCGCGGCGCATCGACCGCCAGCTCGCCGGGCGCTGTGCGCGCCAGGGCGACCCGGGCAGCGTCGAGA
>DATEFR010000549.1:0-2827 GCA_035280545.1 Burkholderiaceae bacterium
AACAAGACGATCTTCCTCAGCGACGCGGACAAGAAGCGCATGACCCCGCCGGATGCCGCGCCGCAGGACATCAAGCGCGTGCAGACGCGGATCTTCACGACGTTCAAGGCGGGCAAGTAGGAGGTCCCGCCGCCCCTCCCGTTCGGGCTGAGGTATCGAAGCCTGCCACGAGCCCTTCGATACCTCAGGGCGAACGGGTCGCTATTCGGTCACCTTCACGCCCTTCCAGAACGCGACGCGCCCCTTGATCTCGCGGGCCGCCTCGCTGGGCTCGGGGTAGTACCAGACCGCGTTCTCGTTCATGTCGCCGTTCACCAGCAGGCTGTAGTAGTGCGCCTGGCCCTTCCACGCGCATGAGCTGCGGTGGTTGCTGAACGTCACGTACTCGCGCTTCAGGCTGGCTTCGGGAAAGTAGTGGTTGCCTTCGACGACCACCGTGTCGTCGCTTTCGGCGAGGGTCACGCCGTTCCAGATCGCTTTCAAGATCGCTCCTTCGATGGGGTGGGCGTGATCATCCGGCATACCGCGCCGCGGCGCTGCGCAACCGGCGAGCCAGGGTCGCGGCCAGGGCCTTGTCGGCGACGACATGCACGCTGTCGCCGTGGCGCAGGACGTCCATCACCAGCTCGGTCGGGTCGGCGTACGGCACGCGCAGCTCGTAGCGGCCTTCGCCGGGCGTTCCGTCCAGCCAGCGCGACTGCTGCTGCGGGTGCCACTCCTCGTTCGCGACCCATTGCGCAGCGTCGGCATCGAACACCAGCGTCGCCCACTTGACCTTCGCGTCGCCGCCGCCGTAGATCCCGTAGCCGGCGTCCAGCTGGGCTTCGAGTTCGCGTATCGGCACATGCTTGGCCTTGGCATCGAGCAGCGCCGCGTCGCGCACCGCATCGAGCGCAAAGCGGCGCAGCCCGTCGCTCGCGTGGCACCAGGCGTCGAGGTACCAGGTGTTGCGGTAGTTGATCAGGCGCTGCGGCGAGACCTCGCGCTCGCTCTCGCGCCGGTCGCTGCGCTTGAAGTAGCGCAGGTGCAGGCGGCGCCGTTGCATCAGCGCGCTGCCCAGCAGTTCGAAGTGCCGGCTCGGCACGCGACGCCGCGCGGTGCCTATCACCTTGACGCGGCGCATCAGCTCACGCGCCTCGCTTTCGTCCGCGCCGAGCATGCCTTGCAGCTTGTCCATCAACGGCTGCAGATGACGCGCGAGCACGCCGTCGTCGTCCAATCCGGCGAGCAGCTGGTGCATCGTCAGCAACGCATGGATCTCGTTCTCGCTGAACCACAGGCCGGGCAGCTCATGGCGGGGGCCGATGCTGCCGCCGCGCTCGGACGGACCGGAGAAGCGGTAGCCGTTTTCGAACGCGTCGTAGACGATGGGCGCATTGAGGCGGTCGCGCAGGTATTGCAGATCGCGCTTCAGCGTGGCCGGCGAGACGTCGAGCTCGTCGCGCAGCGCGGCAAAGCTGACGCAACCGCGCCCGCGCAGCAGCAGTTCGATCTTGTAGAAGCGTTCGGTGCGATCCATCGAGCGATCCGAGTTTTCGAGGTTCAAGACAGACGACTGGCTCATCAGATGAGCCAGCGAGGCGAGCATACCCGTTTGTCGGGGCCATGCCACACACGCGCGTACGACATGGTGGCTCACGTGATGAGCCACTGGCTCGCGACACTGCCTGCCATGCGCTGCCGGCGGTCGGCCGCGAAACCCGCGAGGAAGGCATCCCGATGAGCACCCTGACCTTGTTCGATGACAGCCACGACACCGTTCCCGCCGCGTACGACGCGCATGCGCGCATCGGCTTCGAGCTCGGCTGGGACTACGCACACTACCGGCTCGCGCCCCCCGCGCCGTACGAGCAGGCGCCATCGTCGCTGCACGACGGGCTGCTGGCCGGACGCGCCGCGTTCGGGCTGCGCACGCTGCAAGCCAGCCGCCACGTGCGCAAATGGCTGCAACTGCGCCTGCATGCCTGGCTGCGCGGGCGCAGCGTCGAGCTGTTCCAGGTGACGCCGAACTACCTCGCGCAGATCGACGTCGCGCATTGCCCGATCACCCGCGTCGAGCTGTCGACCGCCACGCTCGAACCGACCGACGCATCGATCGACCGGGTCCGCAACGATGCCGGCTACGCCGCCGGCAACCTCGCGGTGATGAGCGCGAAAGCGAACCACGCGAAGGCCGCGCTCGGTTATCGCGACGCGTTGCGGCAAGCGCAGCGCGTGGTCGACGAAGCGCTGCCCGGGCTCGCAGGCCTGACCGGCGAGCAATGGTCGCGCGTCGCGGCGCTGTGCAGCTTCGTCGAGCCGCTGCCGCACGACGAGGCCTGCGGCGTGCCGCTGCTCGTGCTGCCGCCGAACCGGCTGCGCCTGTTCAACCCGGTGCAGGCGCTGCAGGCCTTCGTCAGCCGGCAGCTGCTGCAGCCGGGTTGGAGCCAGCGCGTCAGCCGCTTCGAAGACCTGTTGCCCGGCAAGGACCTGAAGCACGATTTCAAGAGTTTCTTCATGGCGTTGCTGCCGCGCGTGCTCGAAGCGGGCCGGCTCGCCGAGCCGCACGAAGCGCGCTGGGCCGTCGAGGATGCGTGGCGCGCACCGCTGGTGCAGCAGCGCTGGGCCCGGTTCGCGCGCCAGCTCACGCCGGCGCAGTGCACCGCGTTGATCGCGAAAGCGACCGCACGGCGGCTGGGCACCGGCACCACCGTGGTCGCACTGCCCGACGAGCGCGCGACCGACGGCTGGAACCTCGCGACGCGCGGTTACGAGGCGTCGGACCCGCCCGGTGCCGCATGGTCCGATCCGCGCGGCGCACGGCTGCGCACCGGGCTGCGTCCGCGCC
>DATEFR010000550.1:0-2637 GCA_035280545.1 Burkholderiaceae bacterium
GGTGTCGCCGCCCTGCAGGATGCGGTCGATCAGGAGGTTCGCCTTGTCGTCGCCCAGCGCCTTGCGCAGCACGGCCTTGACGTACTCGTCGGTGTCGCCGACCAGCACGCTCTGCTCCTGCGAGACGGTGTGGAACATCTCCAGCACGTTGTCGACCCGGTCGCGCGGGATCGTCTTGAGCTTTGCGATCGTCTCGCCCAGGCCCTGCACCTCTTTGGGCGTCAGGTGCTTGAACACGTTCGCGGCGTCCTCTTCGCCGAGCGACATCAGCAGGATCGCGGCGTTCTCCAAACCTTGGTCGTCCACGGGCGGCCTCGTTCGATTCTTCGTTCGTGTGTAAGGGGTGCGTGCGTGCCGTCAGCTCTTGGCCGCGACGGCTTCGCCGCTGACCCAGTTGCGCACGATGCCGGCGACCGCGGCCGGGTTGTCGCGCGCCAGCGCCTTCGCGTTGTTCAGGTGCTCGACGCTCTTGGGCATCGGCAGCGCCGGCAAGTCCTGCGGGTCGTCGATGACCGCCTGCAGGTTCGCGCCCGGTGCCGGTGCCGGCTTGGGCTTCAGGGTTGCCTTCATCGCCGGGCGGATCAGGCCGAACACGACCAGCAGCGCGACGAATGCGAGCGCGGCCGGCACCGCGGCGGCGCGCAGCATGTCCAGCACCTCGGGCTGCTTCCACAGCGGGACGTCGACCTTGGTGGCGGCCGGGTCGACCTTGAACGGCGCATTGATCACCTTGACCGAATCGCCGCGCTCCTGCTTGAAGCCTATGCTCTCGCGCACCAGCGCGGTCAGCTTGTCGAGCTCCTCGGTGCTCAGCGGCACGTAGGTGGTCTTGCCCTTCGCGTCGGTGACCGCGCGGTTGTTGACGACCACCGCGGCGTTCAGCCGCTTCACGGTGCCGCTCGCGTTGCGCGTGACGCGCACGGTCTTGTCGATCTCGTAGTTGGTCGTCGCTTCGCGGCGGCCGCCGCTGCCGCTGAGGCCGCCTTGCGCGGTCTGCAGCGCTTGCGAGGCGCCGGTCAGCGGCGCGGTCGCGGCCACCGGCGGCTGGTTCGAGGCGGCGCCCGGCACGCCGCTGGGCTGTGCCGCGCTGCTGCCGCCGTTCTCGCTGACCTGCTGGCTGCGGATCGAGATGCTCGCGTCGGCGCCCTGGTTGGGCTTGAACTCCTCGGACGTCGCTTCGCTCTGCGAGAAGTCGACGTCGGCGGCGACGGTCGCGCGCAGGTTGTCGCGGCCGACGATGGGCTCGAGCAGATCGGCGATGCGCTTCGAGAGATGGCTCTCGATCTGGTTCACGTACTGGAGCTGCTGCGCATCGAGTCCGGCGTTCGGCGTGGCGGCGTCGCTCGCGCCGGTCAGCAGTGCGCCGGTCTGGTCGACGACGCTGACCGCCTTCGGGTCCAGCTCGGGCACGCTGGAGGAGACCAGGTGCACGATGCCGGCGACCTGCGCGCGGTCCAGCACGCGGCCCGGGTGGATCGTCAGCATCACCGACGCGCTGGGCTTCTGCTGTTCGCGGAAGAAGCCGTTCTGGTTCGGCAGCGCGAGGTGCACGCGGGCGTTCTGCACGGCGGCCAGCGACGTGATCGTGCGGGTCAGCTCGCCTTCCAGCCCGCGCTGGAACGTCAGGCGCTCCTGGAACTGGGTCTGGCCGAAGCGCGCGTTGTCCATCAGCTCGTAGCCGGTGACCGAGCCTTTCGGCAGCCCGGCGGTCGCGAGCTTCAGGCGCAGATCGTGAACTTGTGCCGCCGGCACGAGGATCGCCGTGCCGCCTTCGGCATGCTTGTACGGCACGTTCAGCTGCGACAGCTGCGCGATGACGGCGCCGCCGTCCTTGTCGGACAGGTTCGCGTACAGCACCTTGTAGTCGCCCTGGCTGCTCCACAGCGTCATCGCGAGCACGGTGGCGGCCAGCGCGGCGATGCCCAGCCCGAGGCTCAGCTTGCTGCGCAGCGGCATCGCGGCGAGACGGCCGCCGAAAGTCCCGGGCTCGACGAGCGGCAGGGCTGCGGGGTTGGCGGCGATGGCGTTGTCCATGACTGACGGGCGGTTGTGTTTCGTGTTCGACTTCGTTCGGATCGCGAACCGGCCAGGCACGGTTGGCCCCCGATTCGGAAACGAGTATCGGGAAACATGCGGTAAGCGGATGCATCGAACAGGTGGTCAAAGAGGCATCAGTTCAGCCCACCGTCGCACGGCCGGATTCGTACGATGACGCCATGAACCTGACCCTCAAGCCCTTCGACTTCGCGCAGGCCGTGGCTCGTGCCGGCCTGGCCACGAACGGCCAGCCGCTGGACAAGAGCAAGGCGGTGCAGGGCCCGGGGTTCCAGCAGGCGTTGACGAATGCGCTGGGCGCCGTGAGTAAGTCACAGACGGACGCGGCCAACCTGCAGCGCGAAGTCCAGCTCGACAACCCGACCGTCAGCCTCGAGCAGACGATGGTCGCGATGCAGAAGGCGCAGATCGGATTTCAGGCGACGCTGACGGTGCGCAACAAGCTGGTGCAGGCGTATTCGGACATCATGCAGATGCAGGTTTGACTCCACACGTGAACGATCTCACAGCCCGCCGGCGGGCTAACCCAGGGCCTGGATCGACGCCGCTTCCAGGCTAGGCAAACCGATCAGGCTCGTTGCG
>DATEFR010000551.1:0-4212 GCA_035280545.1 Burkholderiaceae bacterium
GGCCTCCGCGGTCGCTTGCGGCGAGCGCTTGTGCGACGAGCTCAGGCTCACCAGCGCCGCACCGATCAGCACCAGGCCGACCGCGGCGACGCCGCCCCACACCCAGCGCCGCGACGGCGACATGCCCGCGCCGTCGGCGTCCGCATCGGTCAGCGCCGCGTTCTCCTCGAGCCAGTGGCGCAGCTCGCGCGCGAACGCACGCGCCGAACGGTAGCGGTGCTCGGGGTCTTTTTCCATCGCGCGCGCGGCGATCAGCGCGAGCGCTTCCGGCACGTTCGGGTCGATCTTGTTGGCCAGCGGCGGCTCGTGGCTGCGCACGGCCGCCATGATCTCGTCCAGCGTGTGGCCGCGAAACGGCTTCTGGTCGGTCAGCAGCTCGTACAGCACCACGCCCAGCGAGAACACGTCGGCACGGCGGTCGACCTTCTCCTGGCGCGACTGCTCGGGCG
Source organism: Burkholderiaceae bacterium (assembly GCA_035280545.1). Lineage (GTDB taxonomy): Bacteria > Pseudomonadota > Gammaproteobacteria > Burkholderiales > Burkholderiaceae_C > DATCSE01. The sequence continues at coordinate 450 of DATEFR010000551.1, forward strand.
ACATGTAGTACGGCGAGCCGGCGAGGTCGCCCGCGACGCCCGAAATGCTCTCGTAGCGGCTCTCCTGCTGGCTCTCGCGCTTCTGCGCGATGCGCGCGATGCCGAAGTCGAGCACGCGCGGCTGGGTGCGGCCGACCATGAAGATATTGGCTGGCTTCACGTCGCGGTGCACGACGCCCTTGCTGTGCGCATACGCGAGCGCGTCGGCGACGCGGCGTACGATCAGCGCGGCCTGCGCCGGCGTCGCGCGCCAGCCCTCCTGGCGCAGCTGGCGCAGGTCACGGCCCTTCAGCAGCTCCATCGCGATGTAGGCGCGGTTGTCGCTGATGCCCGCATCGAACACGGTCACGATGTGCGGGTGGCTCAGGCCGGCCGCGGCGCGCGCCTCGTTCAGGAACAGCGCGTTGAACGAGTCGCGCTCGGACGGGTCGAGCTCGAGGTTCAGCGTTTTCACCGCGATCAGGCGCGACAGCAGCGGATCGTGGGCGGCGAACACGGTGCCCAGGCCGCCTTCGCCGAGCTTGTGCTTCAGCGCATAGCGGCCGATGTGGCCGATGGTCGGCATCTGGTCATCGGACGGCGCTCGGCCCTGGGTCGTCGCGAACGCGGCGACCGGGCTGTGGATGGTGTCGATGTCGGAATCGCCCCACAGCGCACCGGCACCGGGGGGCTGGCTCGGAGGCGGCGCGGGCTCCGAGTCCCGGGGCGTCGAATCGGATGGCTGGCTGGAAGCGGTCACCGGGGCAGCTTAGCCGAGCAGCGTGACCCCAAAACCCCGAAATGCGGCGTCTCTGCAGCGTTCGTCACACACACTCACGATTCTCCGCATCGGCCGTGCGCCGATTCGAGGCGGAAACCACAGTTCTCGCCGGTGCGCGAGACGCCTTCAGGCCGCCAGCATGCGCTGCAACCTATGCACCGACTCCTCCAGCTGGGACATCGAGTTCGCGTACGACAGGCGCACGAAGCGTTCGCTGCCGTGGTGCCCGAAGTCGCGGCCGGGCGTGATCGCGACGTGTGCCCGGCGCATCACGTCGAACACGAAGTCCCAGCTGCTGGCGCTGTGGGCCGAGCAGTCGGCCCATGCGTAGAACGCGCCGTCGGGCATCACCGGCACCGGCAGGCCCAGCGTGGCCAGTGCCGGCACGAGGTAGTCGCGGCGTGCGCGGAACTCGTGGCGGCGCCGCTCGTATTCGGCGATGGCCTCCGGCTCGAAGCAGGCGAGCGCGGCGTGTTGTGCGAGGGTCGAGGGGCAGATGTAGAGGTTCTGCGCGAGCTTCTCGACCGCGGGCACCAGCGCCTCGGGGAGCACCAGCCAGCCGAGCCGCCAGCCGGTCATGCAGAAGTACTTCGAGAAACTGTTGATCGAGATCACGTCGCCGTGGTCGCCCGCGCTGTCGTGCATCAGCGCGCTGTGACCGTAGCGCTCGTCGAAGCTCAGCCCGAGGTAGATCTCGTCGACGATCGTGAAGCCGCCGCGTCGTCGCACCTCGGCGACGATGCGGCGCATCTCGTCCGGGTCGATCGACGTGCCGGTGGGGTTCGACGGCGATGCGAGCAGCACGCCGCGGGTGCGCTCGGTCCACGCATCGCGCACGCTGTGCGCGCTGAGCTGATACCGCTCCTCGGGCGGCGCCGGCAGCAGCACCGGCACGCCTTCGGCGGCCGAGACGAAATGACGGTTGCACGGATAGCTCGGGTCGGGCAGCAGCACCTCGTCGCCGCGGTCGACCAGCGCGAGGCAGGCGAGCTGCAAGGCGGCCGATGCGCCCGCGGTGACGACGATGCGCCGCGCCGGAATCTCGAGGCCGAAGCGCGTGCGGTACCAGTCGCTGATGCGCTCGCGCAGCTCGGGCAGCCCGGTCGCCTGCGTGTACTGCGTCAGGCCCGCGCGCAGCGCGCGCTCGGCCGCGTCCTGCACCCGCGGCGGCGCGGTGAAGTCCGGCTCGCCGATGTTCAGGAAGATCATCGGCGAGCCGCCCTGTGCGGGGTCGCACGCCGGGCTGCGCGCGAGCTCGACCGCGGCCTTCGCGCACTCCATCACGTAGAAGGGCTCGATGCGAGCGAGTCGCGAGGCGAGCTTCATCGTCGTGCGGATGTCAGCGCGGCGTCGCGCGTGCCGCGTTCACTTCGACGGCCCGCAGCTCCGCGGCCGCCTTGTCGAGCACGCCGTTCACGTACTTGTGGCCATCGGTGCCGCCGTAGCCCTTCGCGAGTTCGACCGCCTCGTTGATCGCGACCTTGTACGGGATCGAGATGCAGTGCTTCAGTTCATAGACGCCGATCATCAGCACGCCGTGCTCGATCGGCGAGAGCTGCGCCGTCGGGCGGTCGACGTGCTTGGCGAGCAGCGCATCGATCTCGGCCGCTTCGGCGATGCTGCCGTGCAGGAGCGCATCGAAGTGCGCGGCATCGCATTTGTCGAAGTCGGCCTGCTCGCGCATGTGGGCGTCGACGACGCCGGCGTCCGAGCCCGCGATCAGCCACTCGTACAACCCTTGCAGCGCCACCTCGCGGGCGCGGCGCCGCGCCGATTTCGGCTGCGTGCGTTTCGCGCCGCTCTTCTTGGAAGTCGACTTCGCGGATGGCTTGGGCGCATCCGCATTCTTCTCGGGAGCTTCAGTCACGACAGGTCTTCCAGCAGATTCGCCATCTCGACGGCCACGCGTGCCGCGTCGCGCCCCTTGTCCTCGGCGCGGGCCCAGGCCTGGGCCTCGTTCTCGACGGTGAGGATCGCGTTGGCGATGGGGATCTCGTGATCCAGCCCGACGCGCGTGACGCCGGCGCCGCTCTCGTTGGCAACCAGCTCGAAGTGATAGGTCTCGCCGCGGATGATGCAACCCAGCGCGATCAGCGCGTCGTGCTCCTCGCTGTCGGCCAGCGCGGCGAGCGCGAGCGGTACTTCGAGCGCGCCCGGCACGCTGACGTGCCGGATGTGCTTGGTTGAAACACCCAGTGCGGCGAGCTCGGCCAGGCAGCTCTGCGCCAGTGCATCGGTGATCGCGGCATTAAAACGCGCCTGCACGATCGCGACGCGCAGGTCGCGTCCGTCCAGGTTCGCTGCTTGGCCCTTGTCGGCGTCTTGCATCGTCGGTCCTTTGAGGGTCAAGAATGGAGAGTCATGAATCCGCGGTGACGAAGCCCGTCACCTCGAGGTTGTAGCCGGTCATGCTGGGCATGCGGCGCGGGCTGCCCAGCAGCTTCATCCGGGAGATGCCGAGCTCGCGCAGGATCTGCGCGCCGACGCCGTAGGTGCGCAAGTCCATCTGCGCGTTGCCGGGGCGCGGGCGATCGCGCTCGGCCGCCGGATCGACGGCGAACTGCGCGAGCAGGCCCGACACGTCCTCGCCGCAGTTCAGCAGCAACGCGGCGCCGCGCGGGCTGGCCTGGATCGCGGCCAGCGCCTTGGGCAACGGCCACGAATGGTGGCACGGGCCGACGTCGAGCAGGTCCAGCACCGACAGGGGCTCATGCACGCGCACCAGCACCTCGTCGGCGTGGTCCCAGCGGCCATGCGTCAGCGCCAGGTGCAGGCCGCCGGTGCGGTCGCGGAACGCGGTGCAATCGAACGTGCCTTGTGCGGTCGTCAACGTACGCTGGCCGACCCGCTCGATCAGCGTCTCGTTGCGGCTGCGGTATTCGATCAGGTCGGCGATCGTGCCGATCTTCAGCCCGTGCGTCTTCGCGAACGCGATGAGATCGGGCAGCCGCGCCATCGTGCCGTCGTCCTTCATCACCTCGCAGATCACCGCGGCGGGTGTCA
>DATEFR010000552.1:0-11689 GCA_035280545.1 Burkholderiaceae bacterium
AACTGCGAGACCCAGGCCGAGATCGACCGCTACTGGGACGCGCTGCTCGAAGGCGGCGGCAGCCCCGAGGCCTGCGGCTGGCTGAAGGACCGCTACGGCGTGTCGTGGCAGATCGTGCCGACCGTGATGGCGGAGATGATGGCCGACCCCGACGTCGCGAAGTCCAAGCGGGCGTCCGATGCGATGCTGAAGATGGTCAAGTTCGACATCGCGGCACTGAAGGCGGCGTATTCGGGCACGGCGCGCTGAACTGCGTTGCGCTGCCGAATGGCGCGCTGGTGGCGTGTGTTAGCATCTGATGCAATCGCATCAATGCATCGCCATGCGCACCACGCTAGACCTCGATGACGACGTGCTCGCCAGCGCGAAGGAAATCGCCAGGCGCGAGAACAAGACAGCCGGGCAGGTTCTGTCGGAGCTTGCACGCCGAGCGCTGACCCAACCCGTCGTCACTGAAACGGGCAGTGCCAAGTCACGCGCAGGCGGTGTCGCTGGATTCCGCCCGTTTGCGTCCCGCGGCGCGGTCGTCACGAACGAGCTGATCGGAAAGCTGCGTGACGAAGGCGAGTATTAAGGCCCAAGTTGAACGGCGTGCGCTGCTCGACGTCAACGTGCTGATCGCACTGCTCGATGCCGACCATCTGCACCATCGCCGCGCGACGCGCTGGCTCTCCGAGCACCTGGCGTTCGGCTGGGCCTCGTGCGCGGTCACGCAGAACGGCTGCGTGCGCATCATGTCGCAGCCCGCGTATCCGAACAGCCTGCCCGCGGCGCGCGTCGCGGAGCGCTTGCGCGAGGCCACGCTGACCGAGCACCACCTGTTCGTGTCGGAGGCGCCCAGCCTGCTCGACCCGGCGTTGTTCGATACCGAACAATTGTTGGGGCATCGCCAGGTGAACGATGCGTGGCTGCTGGGCCTTGCGGTCCAGCACGACCTGCGCGTCGTGACTTTCGATGGGGCGATGCCGCTGCGGGCCGTGCGCGGGGCGAGTGCCCACCACGTCGTCGCGCTGTAGTCGGCGCTGTCGCGCCGTCCGCGTTCTCAGGCCGTCAGCGGCGCCGCGCAGTTCGAGCAGAAGCGTGCGCCGGGCGATGCCTCGGTGCCGCAGGCGCTGCAGAAGCGCCGTACGGCCGGTGCGGTGCTGGGCGAGACGGTGCCCGATGCCAGCGCTGCAGCGGTCTGCAGATGGTGCTGCACCTGCGCCGCCGATGCGGCTTCGCCCGGCGGCAGCAGTGCTCGCTCGCCGGCATTCAGCGCGGCGATGCGGGTCTGGTCCTCGCCGCTGAACGGCGCGACCAGCACGCTCTGGCTGCGCGCGAACGCCATCAGGTCGGCGGCGAGCGCCTTCGCCTCGGCCTCGGTCGAGAACATCGCGGTGACCTGGCGTGCATCGTCCTTGCCGAACACGACCGACTCGATGCGCGCGCGCCAGATCCGCAAGGTCATCGCCTCGGTGCGCACGACGTCGTTCTCGGTGTTCAGGCGGCTCGCGAAGTTCTGGCCGGTGCCGATGCGCGAGGTCTGGTAGCTGCCCACCATCTCGACCCAGGTCAGCAGCGACTCGAAGTTGAAGCGGCCCCACAGTCGCGCCGAGGCCTGGAAGCAGAACGCCGCGATTGCCGCGAGGATGCCGGCGGTGCCGATCAACGAGAAGCGGTTGTCGCGCCACGGCGCGCTCACGTCGAACGCGCGCACGAAGTACAGCGCCATCACGACCGAGGCGATCACGAGCGCGGCGGCGAGCAGGTCCAGCAGGAGCAGCGTGCGGTGGCGCGGCTCGCCGAGCGCGGCCGCGAAACTCGGCGCCTTCGTGCCGGCCACCGGCAGCGGCTGGCTCTCCTCGAACAGCTCGCCGGCGAAGCTGCCGCTGGGCGTCGCGGCGCTGGTCTGCGGGTTGATGCGCGCATAACGACGGTTCGGGATGCGCTCGGTCCACGCCGCCTGCATCAGCCGGTCGAGCTCGTCCAGCAGGCTCGCCGGCGGGGCGTTCATCGAGAGGCGGTTCTGCTCGACGCTGGCGCGCGTCTGCGGCGCGGCATCGACCTGCGCGAGGATCGCGATCACCGCGAGCAGGCACGCGAGCAGCGTGCCGACCAGCATCACGACCGTCTGCGTCGTCATCTCGAAGCCGTTCAAGGCCGGAAGCCGGGCGCCGATCAGCCCGATCGCGACCGGCGCGAGGATCGCCGCGGCGATCAGCCCGATCAACGTCGCCGAGGTCAGCCGCGCGCGGCCTTGCGAGACGATGGGCTTGAGCAGCACGACCAGGCCGAACGCGAAATACAGGATGCCGATCCACGGCCGCGTCGTCGGCGTGCCGAAGGCCGCGTACGAGACGACGAAGCTCGCCAGCGTTGCGGCGATCGCGGCGAGGTTGAAGACGTAGCGCCGTGCCTGCTCCTGCACCTCGCGCGGCGCGGTGATCAGGGTCGGCGCCCAGTGGTACAGCAGCCCTTCGACCGCGCCCTGCGGTTCGGGGTAGGTCAGGCCGCCCTGGCGCAGCAGCTCCTTCACGTGGTCCGCGGCCGGCGAGCCGCCGGTCGCGCCGACCGGGATCTCCGGCGCCAGCGAGGCCGGCCGGCCGCGCCCGAAGAAGAAGCGCATGCGCCGTGCCGCGGTCGTGCCGCAGACCAGCGCCGCGGCCAGCAGCGCGACCCCGGCCAGCAGCGGCGCGGCCACCAGCCGCAGGGTGTTCTGCTGCATCGCGCCTTGTGCCCAGAACAAGCTCGTGATGCCGGCGGCCAGCAGGATCGCGGCGCACAGCCAGAGCACGCGGTTCTGCAGTTGATACGGGTTGGGCAGCTCGAGCAGCTTCGATTCGGAGCTGTAGTCGTAAGCCATGGTCGGGTTCCCTGCGCTGCGATGCCGCTGGCCAGTTTAGTGGGCGGGCCGGTTGCGGGCGCGGCCGTTCGCATCCCAAAAATGGAGGACGAACGGTCCGCCCCGTCCTATGCAAACGAGGTGGAGGACGACACACTGGCGCCGCGGCGACGCAGCCGCCGCTCACCCGATAACAACCGGAGGCATTCCATGCAACAGACAGCGAGGGTATTCGGAGCGGTTCTTGCGGCGGCGGTATTCGCACAGGGCTGCGCCGCGCAGCCGCAGCAACAGAAGGTTCCGGCGAAGATTCAGCCGATCACCATCCTGAGTTCAGACACGGAGATTCCTTGCCGCGGCAGCGGGACATGCCCGATCCCGGTCACGATGTCTGGGACGGCCGATGGCTGCATTGCGACGATCGACGGTTCCCTGCACGTTTACCAGGGAGCGAAGCCCACCGTGATCTGGACGTTGGACAAGGAACGCGATCAGTTCGGCACCTACGAGTTCCATGAGCAATACGGCATCCTCGTCGTGAGCGACCCGGATGAGCAGGTGAAGAACAACGCCGGGGGCCCGGGGCAAGGCGGTCAGCCCAACAAGAAGGACTTCTTCCGGGTCAACAAGAACAACAAGCGCAGCACGGTCCTGTATCTCCCGATCGTCTTGCGCAGGGACGGGGCCGGCAACGTGACGCTCTGTGCTGCCGTCGACCCGAAAATCATCAACGACGGCCCTTGAACTGACCGGCGAACGCGCCCTCAAGGAGGGGCCGTGAGCGTATCGAACGCGCTCAACCGGCGCCCGAGCTCGGATCCGGGACCGGCCTCGAGCCGTGCCGCCATGCCGCGAGCGAGTTCGATCGCAGCGCGAGCCGCCTGGGGCTGGTCGGCCAGCATCTCGACTTCGGCGCGTTGGCACAGCACCAGCGCATGGCTCAGCGGGTCCGCGGCTTCCACCAGCAGCTGCTCGCCGATCGCCAGGCATGCGCGAGCGGCGTCCCATTGTTCGAGGCGAGCCAGCACGACCGCCAGATAGCCTCGGAACTGGCCTTCGGAACGGCGGTCGGCCGCCTGATGCGCCGCGCCCACGGCGTTGTCGAGATGGTTGCGCGCGTCGTCCAGCCGCCCGAGTGCACTCAGGGTGATGCCGAGGTTGCACAGGACCGTGTACTCGAGGCGGACGTGCCCGATCCCACGGGCCAGCGCGAGCGCCGTCTCGAACTCCGCTAGCGCGTCGTCGTCGTGCCCTTGCTCCTGCTTGATCAGGCCGAGGTTGCATCGGGCATTGCCTTCCCAGCGGCGATCGCCCACGTCGCGCGCCATCGCCAACGCCTGTTCGTACAGGCCGCGAGCCGCTTCGAGATTCCCGCGGTCGTACTCCAGCCCGCCGAGGTTCCCGAGCAGCCCGCCTTCGAGGCGACGATCGCCCAACTCGCGTGCCAGGGCCAGCGCGCTGTCGTACCGCTGGCGTGCCTCCTGAAGGCGTCCCTGCTGATCGAGCAGCCGGCCCAGGCCATTCAGCACGAATGCCTGCATCGAACGGTCCGCGATGTCCAGCGCCTGCTGCAGCGCGTCGCGCAGGCTCTCTGCCGCGGCGTCGTGGTGGCCGGTCTGCGTCTGGTGCGTGCCGATCGCTTGCAGCAGCCGGGCCCGTGTGCGCGGGTCGCCTTGGGACTCGGCGAGCCCGCGATCGAATTGCGCCTTCGCGCCCGCCGTGTTGCCCATCATGTCGAGTGCGCTGCCGCGCACCCAGCACACCAGCGCGCGTTGCGCGGCATCCAGGCCCGTCAACGCGTCCACCTGCTGCGCCAGGTCCACGGCGACCCGGAAGGGTCCGCTCAGGCGCAGACCCGCCCAGGCGCCGACCAGCGTGGCGACTGCCGCGCCCACCGCGTCGCCGGCCGTCGCGCGGCGGCAGGCCGCCACGAGGTTGTTGACTTCGACGCAGCGGTGCGCCGCCGCGGCGCGTTCGTCGAATCCGCTGAAATGCGCCCAGTGTCGCGATTCGGCCGCCGCCCGGCACGCCGGACCGCTGCCCTCGAACCGCCCCTCGGTCCGCAGATGCTCGGCCGCATATTCGCGCACGCTCTCGAGCAGATCGAAGCGTTCGTCCTCGATCTGCCGGACGAAGCTCTTGTCGACCAGCCATTGCACGACATCGATGGTCGCCGGCGTTTCGAGGGACGTCGGCAATTCCAGCACCGCCTCGGCCGACTCGGCGGTGAACCCGCCCTCGAAGACCGACAGCTTGGCCAGCGCAGCCCTCTCCACGCCGCTGAGAAGCTCCCACGACCAGTCGAAGGCCGCACGCAGCGTGGCCTGGCGGTCGCGGCGACCGGCGCGCGAGAGCAGGATGTCGAAACGCTCGTTCATTCGCGCCAGCAGTGCGCCGGGCGCCATCACGCGCACGCGCGCGGCCGCGAGTTCGATCGCGAGCGGCAGCCCATCGAGCACCTTGACGAGTTGCCGGATCGCGGCCATGTCGCTCGCATCGGGGCGAAAAGCATGCCTCGCCGCTTCGGCTCGCCGCAGGAACAGCGTGGTCGCATCGTCCGCCGGCAAAGGGTCCAGCATCAGGGCCTGCTCGCCGGCGATGCCCAGCACCTCGCGTGTCGTGACGACGAACTGGGCCTGCGGCGCCCGATCGAGCCAATGTCCGAGCGTCGGCTCGGCATGCCGGGCCACTTGCTCGAAGTTGTCGAGGATCAGCAGACAGCGGCCGCGTCCCGCGATGGCGTGTGCGAGCTGCACGACCGGGTCGGTCTGGCCCAGCGGCACGTCCAGGCCCTGCGCCACCGCGAAGCAGATGCCGTCGAGCGTGCGGGCCTGGGACAGGTCGCAAAACCAAACGCCGCCGGGGAAGTCGCCCAGCCAGGTCCAGGCGAAGCGTGTGACGAGGCGGGTCTTGCCCGTGCCGCCCATGCCCAGCACCGACACCAGCCTGGCGCCGCCCTCGAACTTGCCGGCGAGGTCGAGCAGCGGCTCTCGGCGGCCGACGAATCGGTCGCGCTCGGCGGGCAGGCTGTGTTTGATCTGCGCCAGCGGCAGCCACAGTTCGCCCTGGCGCACGACGCGGTACGCCTTGGGCGCATCGGGCGGCGCCGTGAACGGCGCCTGCTCCGCGCCGATCTCGAACAGCTCGATCGGGTCGGCCAGGCCCTGCAACCGCCAGTGGCCATGCGACACCACGCGCTCGGGCACGTCGCCGAGCGCACCGCGCGCGCTGGCGCTGAGCAGCGTCTGCCCGCCCAGGGCGACCGACATCACGCGCGCCGCGATGGCCAACGCGATGCCGTCCACCTGCAGCGGCTTGGCGCCGCGGGCCACGTCGTCGGGCGGATTGGCGCGCAGGTGAACCGGCCCCACGTGCAGGCCGGCGCGGGCCTTGAACGGCAGCGCCAGCGCCGCGATCGCGCGTTGGTAGGCGAGCGCGTAGCCGACCGCGTCGCCGACGCTGTCGAACAGCAGCAGCATCCCGTCGGTCTTGTCGATCTCGCGCCCTCGCCAGTTCGGCAGCAGATCGCGCGCAGCGCGGTCGTGGCGGGCCCACAGGTCGGCCATCGCCGCGTCCCCGAGCTCCTGCGTGAGGCGGGTGCTGTCGACGACGTCGGTGATGAGCAGCGCGTGCATGGCCTGTGCGCGACAGCACACTAGTTCGAAGATGGCAGCGCCAGCGCGAACAGTTCGTTGCGGTGATGGATGCGCAGCCGCTCGAACGCGCGGTTGCGATAGGTCTTCGCGGTCGGCACCGAAATCTGCAGGTCGGCGGCGATGCCGTCGAAGGTCAGGCCGCGCAGCAGCCGCTCGCAGACCGCGAGCTCGCGTTCGGTGAGTTGCGGGCAGAGCTGCTTCAGGCGTTGCGCGGGCTGCTGCCGCACGCCATCGAGCTCGAGGTGGCGCTGCACGGTCGCGAGCAGCACAGGCGCGAAGGCCAGCACGCGGTCGAGCTCGGCCGGCGCGAAGCGCGCTTGTGCCCGATGGCGGTACAGGTTGACGGCCAGCAGCGCATGCTCCCGCCCGTCCTCCGGTTCCTCGCCGGTTTCGTGGTGCTCGGCGGCCACCAGCGAGAGCCGCTCGCTCAGCGAATGGGCTTCGTAGATGCGCTCGCGGTGCGCGCGGCTGAAGTCGTCGGCAACGCAGTGGGTCATCACGGCCGAGCCGTGAGCGTGGCCGGCGCGCTCGCAGGCCTGCGCGAAATGCATGTCGTCGCGATACACGCCGCTGCGGTAGATGCGCCAGCAGGCCAGCGCGATGTCGGGCACGGCATGGCTGGCCTGCAGGTGCAGCCGCGGCGGCTCGTCGCCGACGACGCGGTAGACCGTCCACCAGGCCACCGGCAGCGCGCGGTTGAGCGTGGCCAGCGCACGCACCGCGAAATCGTCGCGCGCGATGCCGTCGACCAGCCCACCCGCGACGTCGTGCGCGGGCGCGTGCGGCGCGGCGGCAGCCGGGGCGGACCATGTGTGCATGCCGGGACTGTCCGTCGTTGCGCCGCCGCCGGCAACCCGGGCGACTACGCACGCTCGAAATCGCGTCTGCGCATCCTCGCCCGCGCCTGTCGTCTTCGCGGACGACAGACGCGGGCCGCGCCACCGCCTACGCTACGCGCCAGCCTGCCTGGAGACACCTCTGCATGAACGCCCATCCGCTGCACCCCATCCCCGACGCCGACGTCGCCGCCTTCTGGCGCGACGGCGTGATCTGCCTGCGCGGCCTGTTCGACGCCGACTGGGTCGACTTGATGCGCGAGGCGGTCGAGGACGATCTGCGGCACCCCGGCCCGCTGGCACGCGAGTACGCGAAGGTCCAGGGCCAGCGTTTCCTCGGCGACATCGGGGCCTGGGCCGTGAAGCCGCTGCTGCGCCGCTATGTCGAAGAGTCGCCGGCGGCCGAGATCGCGGCACGCATGCTGAGGAGCCGCAAGGTCAACTTCCTGTACGACCAGCTGTTCGTCAAGGAGCCCGGCACCTCGGCGATCACGCCCTGGCATCAGGACGGGCCGTACTGGCCGGTGCGCGGCGACCAGATCCTGTCGATCTGGCTGGCGCTCGACGAGGTCACGGTCGAGTCCAGCGGCGTCGAGTACATCAAGGGCTCGCACCGCTGGGGCCGCGAGTTCCGGCCGGTCCATTTCGGCGGCGACACCGAGGCCTACAAGATGCTGCCCGGCGAGACCCTGCCCGACATAGACGCGCTGCGCCGCGACCCCGCGAGCGGCCTCGAGATCGTCAACTGGGACATGCAGCCCGGCGACTGCCTGCTGCACCACTGCATGACGGTGCACGGCGCGCCGGGCAACGCGAGCAGCACGCGCCGGCGCCGCGCGTATGCGACACGCTGGACCGGCGACGACGTGGTCTACGCGCCGCGCGAAGGCCAGGCGGCGATCACGGTCGCGGAGCCGACGATCGCGCCGGGCGAGCCCATCGACTGCGCGGTGTTCCCGCGCCTGTGGCCGCGCTGATGCGCGATCGGCGCACGACCAACCACGACGAACGGAGACTCCCATGACCCGCTTTGCCGCCGCCCTGGCCGGGGCGGCCGTGCTCGCGGCCGGGCTGGCCGCACCCGGCGCCGCGCGTGCCGACGTCCACATCGGCGTGATCGTCTCGCTGACCGGCCCCGGCGCATCGCTCGGCATGCCGGCCGACAACACGATCAAGCTGTGGCCGGCCGAGCTCGGCGGCCAGAAGATCCGCGTGACCACGCTGAACGACGCGACCGACACGACCACCGCCGCGAAGAACGCGACCCGGCTGATCACCGAGGACAAGGTCGACGTGATCGTCGGCCCGTCGGTGACGCCGACTTCGCTCGCGGTGCTCGACGTCGCAGCGCGCGCCGGCGTGCCGGTGATCTCGCTGGCCGGCGGCGGCGCGATCGTCGAGCCGCCCGACGGGCCGCGCCGCTGGGCGTTCAAGATGGCGCCGACCGAGGCGATCTCGATCAACGCGGTGCTCGGGCACATGCGCCAGCACCAGGCGACGACGGTCGCGACCATCGGCCTGGCGACCGCGTACGGCGAAGGCTTTCTGAAGGCATTCGAGAAGCTCGCGCCGGCGCAGGGCGTGAAGCTGGTCGCGAGCGAAAAATACGCGCCCACCGACACCAGCGTGACGCCGCAGATCGTCAAGCTGATGGCCGCCCGCCCCGACGCGGTCTACATCTTCAGCTCGGGCACGCCGGGCGCGCTGCCGCATGTCGAGCTCGTGCAGCGCGGCTACAAGGGCTTGATCTACCAGACGCAGGGCGTCGCGAACGCGGACTTCCTGCGCGTCGGCGGCAAGGCGCTGGACGGCAGCTACATGACCGTCGCGCCGGTGCTGGTGGCCGACCAACTGCCCGACGGCAACCCGGTCAAGATGCCGGGCATCGACTACGTGAAGCGCTACGAGGCTGTACACGGCGCCGGCTCGCGCTCGCTGTTCGGCGCGACCGCGTGGGACGCGCAGCTGTGGCTGAACGCCGCGATCCCGACGGCGTTGAAGAGGGGCCAGCCCGGCACGCCCGAGTTCCGGCTCGCGCTGCGCGACGGCCTCGAGGGGCTGCGCGAGTTCGTCGGCGCGCAAGGCGTCTTCAACCTCAGCGAGCAGGACCACAACGGCGTGGACCAGCGCAGCCAGGTGCTGGTCACGATCGAGCGCGGGGCGTGGAAGCTCGTGAAGTGACGGGTTCGCGAAACAGCTCGACCGCGAGCTGACGCAGCCAGCGGTTCGCCGGGTCGTGCTGGGCCCGGTAGCTCCAGTGCAGGTCGATGCCGAATTCGCTCTGGCCCCAGCGCGGCTGCACGATGCGCAGCCGCCCGTTCTGCGCGAACTTGGTCGCGATGCGCAGCGGCAGCACGACCGCGAGGTCGGTCGCGCCGACGATCGCCGGCGTCACCATGAAGTGCGGCGTCGACAGGCGGATGTTGTCGTTCAGGCCGAGACGATCCAGCAGCTTGGTCGTCTCGCTGTGCTGGCGCACGACCACGTACTCGAGCTGCGCGAGCGTGCGGCGCGACGGCCGCTCGGTCAGCACCGGATGGTCGGCGCGCGCGATCACGACATAACGCTCGGTGAAGAGACGCAGCGACTGCGTCTTCTCGACGCCCGGCAGGTAACCGAACGCGAGGTCGATCTTGCCGGTGTCCAGCGCGTTCTCGATCTGGCCGTATTCGAGCTGGCGGGTCTCGATGCGCGCACCCGGTGCGACACGCCGCACGCGCTGCATGAGGTCGGGCAGGAACTCGCTTTCGCCGATGTCGCTCATGTGCAGGTGGAAGGTACGCCGGGTCGCGGCCGGGTCGAAGCGTTCGGCCGCATGCAGCGCCTGGCCGATCAGCTGCAGCGCCTGCGGCACCGCGCGAGCCAGCGCATCGGCGGTGGCGGTGGGCGCGACGCCGCGGCCGGCGCGGGTGAACAGCGCGTCCTTCAGCACCAGCCGCAGCCGCGTCAGCCCCTGGCTGACCGCCGGCTGCGACAGCGCCAGCGCATCGGCCGCGCGGCTCACGCTGCGCTGCCGGTACACCGCGTCGAAGATGCGCAGCAGGTTCAGGTCGAGCTCGTTGATATGCACGGGCCGAATAGTACTTAGATCGATTGCCTGATGGCTCTGCGGCCGCGCGGTCGATAAGCTGGCGCTCCATCAGACGAGACCTGGCCGCGCATGCACGCCCCGGGCCGTTGGAGACAAGCCCGATGGAAGTGTCCTTCAGCAAGGAAGTGCAGTCGCTGCGCCTGGGCGCCGGCCAGACCTTTCATGGCGAAGGCATCGTCGCGGTCACGAAGGCGCTGCTGCAGTCCGGCGTCGCCTACGTCGGCGGCTACCAGGGCGCCCCGGTGTCGCACCTGCTGGACGTGATGGTGCAGGCCGCGCCGTACCTGCACGAGCTGGGCGTGCATGTGCAGGCCTGTTCGAACGAGGCGTCGGCCGCGGCGATGCTGGGCGCCTCCATCCACTACCCGGTGCGCGGCGCGGTGACGTGGAAGTCCATCGTCGGCACCAATGTCGCGGCCGATGCGCTGTCCAATCTCGCGTCGCCCGGCGTGACCGGCGGCGTGCTGATCGTCGTCGGCGAGGACTACGGCGAAGGCGCCAGCGTGATCCAGGAGCGTACCCATGCCTACGCGCTGAAGTCCTCGATGCTGATGCTGGACCCGCGCCCGGAGCTCGCGGCGATGGTGCGGCTGGTCGAAGCCGGCTTCGCGCTGTCGGAGGCGTCGAACATGCCGGCGCTGATGGAGCTGCGGATCCGTGCCTGTCACCTGCGCGGCAGTTTCGTCGCGGCCGACAACGTCGCGCCGGCGCAGTCGGCGGCGCATCCGATCGCCGAGCCGGCCGCGTTCGACTATGCGCGGCTCGCCCATCCGCCGGTGACCTTCCAGCACGAGAAGCGCAAGCTGGCCGAGCGCATCCCGGCGGCGCAGCGCTTCATCGCGGCGCATGGCCTGAACGAGCGCTTCGAGGGAGCGCGCGACGAGGTCGGCATCGTCGTGCAGGGCGGTCTGCACAACGTGCTGGTGCGCAGCCTGCAGCAGCTCGCGCTGGCCGACGCGTTCGGCAAGAGCGAGCTGCCGCTGCTGGTACTCAACGTGACCTTCCCGCTGGTGCCCGCCGAGCTCGCGGCGTTCTGCGCCGGCAAGCGCGCGGTGCTGGTCGTCGAGGAAGGCCAGCCCGACTACATCGAGCGCGACATCCTCGCGACCCTGCACCGCTGCGGCGTGACGACCCGGCTGCATGGCAAGGACCTGATAGGCGCGACCGGCGAGGTCACCGTCGAGATGCTGACCGCGGGACTCGCGAGCTTCATCGAGCAGCACCTGCCGGACGCGACCACGCAAACCGCGCGCGACTGGCTGCACGCCAACGCGCAGCGCCGCGA
>DATEFR010000553.1:0-7433 GCA_035280545.1 Burkholderiaceae bacterium
CACGAGACCGTGCCGCCGACGGGATTGCGGAAGCGCCAGACCGGCTGCACGCCTTCGGGCACCGGCGGCAACTGCTTGCCGGGCTCGGGCCGCCAGGTGCCGTCGTAACGACGCTTCTCGCCGCGCGATTCCTGCGCCGCCTTCATCGCGTCGAGCTCTTCGGACGTGCAGTAGCAGGGGTAAGCGGTACCCGCTTCGATCATCTGCTGGATCACCGCGTGGTAACGGTCCAGCCGCTGCATCTGGTAGATCGGGCCGACGTCGTAGTCCAGGCCCAGCCAGTGCATCGCGGCGAGGATCTGCTCGACCGACTCCTGCGTCGAACGCGCGACGTCGGTGTCTTCGATGCGCAGCACGAACTGGCCGCCGTGATGGCGCGCGAACGCCCACGAGTAGAGCGCGGTACGGGCGGTGCCCAGGTGCAGGAAGCCGGTCGGCGACGGGGCGATGCGAGTGCGGACGGTACGGGTCATTCGGTGCGGTTCGTGTTCTTCTCGTTCGAAGGCCATCAGCTCGACTCGGTGGCGCTCTGCAGCGCGAGGCGCGAGCGGTCCTGCTCGCCTTCTTCATCGTCGAACTGCAGCGCGCGCTGCGCGGCCATCGCGTCGAAGTCGGCGGCACTGACGTCGCCGGTGATGTAGACGCCGTCGAAGCACGAGGCCTCGAAGCCGTCGAGCTTAGTGTTCAGCGCGCCGACGACGCGCTTCATCGCGTTGACGTCCTGGTAGATCAGCGCATCGGCGCCGATGTATTCGCGCACCTCCTCGATGCTGCGGTTGTGCGCGATCAGCTCTTCCTTGGTCGGCATGTCGATGCCGTAGACGTTCGGGTAGCGCACCGGCGGTGCGGCGCTGGCCATGTAGACCTTGCGCGCACCGGCCTCACGCGCCATCTGCACGATCTCCTTGCTGGTGTTGCCGCGCACGATGGAGTCGTCGACCAGCAGCACGTTGCGGCCCTTGAACTCGACGCCGATCGCGTTGAGCTTCTGGCGCACCGACTTCTTGCGTATGCCCTGCCCCGGCATGATGAAGGTGCGCCCCACATAGCGGTTCTTCACGAAGCCTTCGCGGTACGGCTTGCCGATTCGCTGCGCGAGCTGCATCGCCGATGGCCGGCTGGACTCTGGGATCGGGATCACGACGTCGATCTCGTTCGGTCGTATCGTCGAGATCACGCGCTGCGCGAGCGTCTCGCCCATGTTCAGGCGCGCCTGGTAGACCGAGACGCCGTCCATGATCGAATCGGGCCGCGCGAGGTAGACGAACTCGAACATGCACGGGTTCAGCGTCGGATGCTCGGCGCACTGCTGCGCGTGCACGCGCCCTTCGAGGTCGATGAACAGCGCCTCGCCCGGTGCGATGTCGCGGACCACCTTGTGGCCGGTGCCTTCGATCGCGACCGACTCGCTCGCAACCATCACCTCGTGCCCGTCGGGGCCGTGCCCTTCGCCGTAACACAGCGGCCGGATGCCGAACGGATCGCGAAACGCCAGCAGCCCATGCCCGGCGATCAGCGCAACGACCGCGTACGAGCCCTTGATGCGCTTGTGCACCGCGCCGACCGCGGCAAAGATCAGCTCGGGCGTCAGCGGCTCCTGGCCGCGCACCGCGACCTCGAGCTCGTGCGCGAGCACGTTGATCAGCACCTCGGTGTCGCTGGTCGTGTTGATGTGACGGCGGTCGATGTCGAACAGCTCGTCCTTCAGCGCGAGCGCGTTGGTCAGGTTGCCGTTGTGCACGAGCACGATGCCGAACGGCGCGTTCACATAGAACGGCTGCGCCTCTTCCTCGCTGTACGCGTTGCCGGCTGTCGGATAGCGCACCTGGCCGAGGCCGACGCCGCCAGGAAGGCTGCGCATGTTGCGGGTGCGGAACACATCGCGCACCATGCCGCGCGCCTTGTGCATGTAGCACTTGGTGCCTTGCATCGTGACGATGCCGGCCGCATCCTGCCCGCGGTGCTGCAACAGCAGCAACGCGTCATAGATCAGCTGATTGACCGGGCTTTTCGAAATGACGCCAACGATGCCGCACATGCCGTGTTCCCCAACTGCTTACCGGACTTCACCATCACGCGGCGCGCGATGCATGCCCATCGCCCCACAGCGCAGGCTTGAGCTCCTGCCAAACCGAATTCAACCAGACCACGCCGACCGAGCGATGCCATGCATCGGACTTGGCCATCGGCGTGAGTCCCACCAGCAGCACCGCGAGCAGCAGCACCACCGCGCCGCGCAGGACGCCGAAGCCCGCACCGAGCAAACGGTCGATCACGCTCAGCGGCGTCGCGCGGATCAGGCCGCGCACCAATCGCGCGCCCAGGCCCCAGATCACCAGCACGACCATGAACACACATGCGAACGCGATCACGTGATTCAAGGTCGTGCCGGGGCCGCCGAGCGTGATGTACGGCAGCGCCATCGGCGTCAGCCACACCGCGCAGAACCACGCCACGACCCAGCCGACCAGCGACAGCACCTCGAACACGACGCCGCGCGCGAGGCCGATAAGCACCGACAGCAGCAGGAACACGAGCATCGCGATGTCGATCCAGCCGATCTCGAACACCATCTCGCCGCTCCGATCACAGGGTCAGCACGACCGCGTTGAGGCCGGCGCCCTTGGCCTTCGCGAGTGCCTTGTCGGCCTCGTCGCGGCTGGCGAACGGTCCGAGTCGCACGCGGATGCGGCTGCCGCTCGCGGTGGTCGCCACCTGCGTGTAGGTCTTGAGGCCGAGCTTCTCGGCCTTCTGACGCGTTTCGCGCGCCGCAGCGGCATCGGCGAACGCACCGACCTGTACGACGAAGCGGCCGGCCGATGCCGACTCTGCCTTGGCCGGGCTCGCGTCCTTGCCTTCGAGCAATGCCTTCGCGCGCGCCGAATCACCAGCCTGCGTCGCGATGGCGACCTTGGCCTCGGCTGATTTGGCAGGTTTGGTTTCGGCCGGCTTGGCTTCGGCCGGCTTGGCCGCCGGTTTCGTCACGGCGGCAGCCGAAGCCGTGGACGCGACCGGCCGACCGGCCTCGGTGCGCGATTCGGTGATCATGTCGTCAGCCGGCGCCGCGACTGCGCTGACGCTTGCAGCCGTCGACGGCACGGAAGCGGTCGGTGCCGATGCTTCGCGCGGCGCGTTGGTCGTGCCGCGCGCGGGCGGCATCACGAGCGCAGGCGCCCCGTCCTTCTTCGGAATCTCGATCGGAATGTCGACCGGGATCGGCCGCGGCTGTGTCTCGAACACGAGCGGAAAGCCGACGATGCCGATCACGACCAGCACCGCCGCGCCGATCAACCGCTGGCGTGCGCGGACCCGGGCCCGCATGACCTCGTCGTTCGGCGCGTCGCTGTTGGCGTTGTTGGAAGCGCCGCCGCCGGCCCGCTTCGTGGCCGCGGCGGCAGGAGACGTCGCGTCGGCCGCCTTGCGCTTGAAAATGGACAGGAACCCCATGCGGCTACATCTCGACAATCTCGCCTTCGGAATTCGCGTGAACCCCCCGGGAGTTCAGCGAATTCAGACCGCGTGCTGCCCGGTCAGCCGAGGCAGCCCGTCCTGGAGGACACCACCCACGGTGTGGAAGGAACCGAAGACCACGATTCTATCAGCGGGGTCGCACCGGGCGACCGCAGCGCGCAGTGCGTCCGCTGGGCTCGCATGGCAATCGACCGATACCGGCCCGGGCCCTTTGAGTTCCAGGCTGGAGTGCCGCGCGGCGATCGCTTCGGCGCGCTCGGCACGCGGCAGCGGCAGGTCGGTGAAGTGCCAGTGATCGACGAGAGGCGCCATGCGCGCGAGGATCGTGTCGATGTCCTTGTTGTGCATCACGCCGAGCACCACGTGCGTGCGCGGATAGAAGCCCATCTGGTCGAGGTTCTGCACGAGCACCGAGACGGCGTGCGGGTTGTGCGCCACGTCCAGCACCAGCGTCGGCTGCCCCGGCACGATCTGGAAGCGGCCCGCCAGCTCGACCTGCGCGAGCCCGCTGCGCACCGCCTGCGCAGTGACCGGCAGCTTGTCGCGCAAGGCTTCGAACGCAGCGAGCACGCCCGCTGCGTTGAGCAGCTGATTCGCACCGCGCAGCGCCGGGTAGGCGAGCGCGTTGTAGCGCCGCTGCCGGCCGGCCCAGTTCCATTGCTGCTTGTCGCCGGAGTAGTTGAAGTCCCGGCCGAAGCGCCACAGGTCGGCACCGAGCTCGGTCGCACGATCGATCACGCTTTGCGGCGGCATCGGGTCGCTGACGACGACCGGCCGGCCGGTGCGCATGATGCCGGCTTTCTCGAAGCCGATCTTCTCGCGCGTATCGCCGAGGTAATCGGTGTGGTCGATGTCGATGCTGGTGATCACCGCGCAGTCGCCGTCGACGACGTTGACCGCATCGAGCCGCCCGCCCAGGCCGACCTCGAGGATCACGAGATCCAGCGGTTCGCCCGACAGCAGCCGCGCAATCGCGAGCGTTGTGAACTCGAAGTAGGTCATGCTCAGCCCTTCGGCGACGCGAGCTTCCTCGACGGCCTCGAAGTGCGGCAGCAGCGCCTGCTCGTCGACCATGCGGCCGTTGACGCGGCAACGCTCCTCGAAATGCACCAGGTGCGGCTTCGAGTACAAGCCGACGCGATAGCCCGCTGCGAGCGCGATCGCCTCGAGCATCGCGCAGGTCGACCCCTTGCCGTTCGTGCCGGCGACGACGATCACCGGCATCGTGAACGCGAGCCCGAGGCGCTGCGCGACGCGGCGCGAGCGCTCGAGCGTCATGTCGATCTCTTTGGGGTGCAGACGCTGGCAGCGCTCCAGCCACTCGGCGAGCGTGGTGGGAAGGGTCATCGAGGATTTCCGTTCAGATGGGCGGTCGACCTGCAAGCGCCCGAACCGTTCGCGCTGAGCTTGTCGAAGCGCTCGCGTGTCCTTCGACCAAGGCTTCGACAGGCTCAGCCCGAACGGGCTACGCGGAGTTCAAGCCACCGCGTCGGCGCTTTGCCGCTGCAGCATCGCGATCAGCGCCGCGATCCGGTCGCGCAGCTGACGCCGGTCGAGGATCATGTCGATCGCGCCGGTCTGCAGCAGGAACTCGGAGCGCTGGAAGCCATCGGGCAGCTTCTCGCGCACGGTGTTCTCGATCACACGCGGACCGGCAAAGCCGATCAGCGCACCGGGCTCGGCGATCACGACGTCGCCGACGAACGCGAAGCTCGCCGAGACGCCGCCCATCGTCGGATCGGTCAGCACGCTGATGTACGGCAGCTTCGCCTTGGCCAGATGCGTCAGCGCCGCGTTGGTCTTGGCCATCTGCATCAGGCTCAGCAAACCTTCCTGCATGCGCGCGCCGCCGGTCGCGGTGAAGCTGACGAACGGCGTCTTCTGCTCGATCGCGGCCTCGACGCCGCGCACAAAACGCTCGCCGACGACCGAGCCCATCGAGCCGCCCATGAACTCGAATTCGAAGCATGCGGCGACGATGGGCACGCTGCGCACCGCACCGCCCATCACGACCAGCGCATCGGTCTCGCCGGTCTGCTCCAGCGCATCCTTCAGGCGTTCGGGGTACTTCTTGCTGTCCTTGAACTTCAGCGCGTCGACCGGCAGCACTTCCTGGCCGATCTCGTAGCGGCCCTCGGGGTCTAGGAACGCATCGAGCCGCGCCCGCGCGCCGATGCGGTGGTGGTGCGCACACTTCGGGCAGACGTAGACGTTCTGCTCGAGGTCAGTCTTGTAGAGCACCGTCTCGCATGCCGGGCACTTGATCCACAACCCTTCGGGAACCGAGCGGCGCTGGCCGCCCTCGTTCGGCTGGATCTTCGGCGGCAGCAGTTTTTCGAGCCAGCTCATGTCGCGGGTCTCCTTCATGAATCGAGTGCGGCGCGTATCGTCGCGATGAAGTCTCCCGCCGCAGAGGCGACATTGTCGCGCGAACGGGTTTCCAGGGTCTGGACGAGCGCCGAGCCGATCACGACGGCATCGGAGACTGCGGCGACCGCACGAGCACTCGCCGCATCGCGAATGCCGAAGCCGACGCCGACCGGCAGCTTCACATGCGCCTTGATGCGCGGGATCATGGCAGCGACCGAGCCCGTGTCCAGGTGCCCCGCGCCCGTCACGCCCTTCAGCGACACGTAGTAGACGTACCCGCTCGCGATCCGCCCGACATGCGCGATGCGTGCATCGGTGGAGGTCGGCGCGAGCAGGAAGATCGGATCCAGCCCGTTCGCCTTCAAGGTCGCCGCGAAGCCTTCGCATTCCTCGGGCGGGTAGTCGACGACCAGCACGCCATCGACGCCCGCCGCTTTCGCATCGGCGACGAAACGCTCGATGCCGTAGCGCTCGACCGGGTTCGCATAGCCCATCAGCACGACCGGCGTGCTGTCGTTGCGCTTGCGGAAAGTGCGCACCATCTCCAGCACCTGCGGCGTCCCGATGCCACGCGCCAGCGCGCGCTCGCCGGCCTTCTGGATCACCGGACCATCGGCCATCGGATCGGAGAACGGCACCCCGAGCTCGATCACGTCGGCACCGGCCTGGGCCATCGCCAGCATGATCTCGGGCGTCGCGTCGGCGTACGGATCGCCGGCCGTCACGTACGGGATCAACGCCTTGCGGCCGCGCGCTTGGAGCGCCTCGAATGTTCTCGCGATGCGGCTCATGACAGACCTTTCAGGCCGGCGAGCGCCGCGACGGTGTTGATGTCCTTGTCGCCGCGGCCGGACAGGTTCACGAGCAGGTTCTGATCGCTGCGCAGCGTCGGCGCCAGCTTCATCGCATAGGCGACCGCATGCGACGACTCCAGCGCCGGGATGATGCCTTCGGTACGGCACAGGCGATGGAACGCCTGCAGCGCCTCGTCGTCGGTGATGCCGACATACTCGGCGCGGCCGATGTCCTTCAGGTATGCGTGCTCGGGACCGACCCCGGGGTAGTCGAGACCGGCCGAGATCGAATGGGTCTCGATGATCTGGCCGTTCGCATCCTGCAGCAGGTAGGTCCGGTTGCCGTGCAGCACACCGGGCGAGCCGGCCGACAGCGACGCCGCGTGGCGCCCGCTCGCAAGCCCCTCGCCGGCCGCCTCGACGCCAATAAGACGGGTCTTCGTCTTAATGTAGGGATAGAAAATCCCCATCGCGTTCGAGCCACCGCCCACACAGGCAACCACCGCGTCCGGCTGCCGGCCGGCGAGCTCCTTCATCTGCTTGATGCTTTCGTCGCCGATCACGCGCTGGAAGTCGCGCACCATCATCGGATAGGGATGCGGACCAGCGACCGTACCGATGATGTAGAACGTGCTGTCGACGTTGGTGACCCAGTCGCGCATCGCTTCGTTGAGCGCGTCCTTCAGCGTCTTCGAGCCCGACTCGACCGGCACGACCTTCGCACCCAGCACGCCCATGCGGTGCACATTGGCTGCCTGGCGCTTGACGTCCTCGGAACCCATGTAGACCACGCACTCC
>DATEFR010000554.1:0-3862 GCA_035280545.1 Burkholderiaceae bacterium
GGGCCGCGCGACGCCGATCGCGTAGGCGACCTGGATCTGGCATTGGCGCGCCAGGCCGGCGGCGACGATGTTCTTCGCGACATAACGCGCGGCATAGGCGGCCGAGCGGTCGACCTTGGACGGGTCCTTGCCCGAGAACGCGCCGCCGCCGTGCGGGCAGGCGCCGCCGTAGGTGTCGACGATGATCTTGCGGCCGGTCAGCCCGCAATCGCCCTGCGGACCGCCGATCACGAAGCGACCGGTCGGGTTGATCAGGTACTGGGTGTCCTTCAGCCACTCCTTGGGCAACACCGGCTTGATGATCTCCTCGATCACGGCCTCGATGAACGAGGCCTTCATCTTCTTCGGCGTCTCGCTCTGGTCGGGGCTGTGCTGGGTCGACAGCACGACGGTGTCGATCGAATGCGGCTTGCCGTCCACGTAGCGCATCGTGACCTGGCTCTTCGCGTCGGGGCGCAGGAACGGCAGGCGGCCGTCCTTGCGCAACTGGGCCTGGCGCTCGACCAGGCGGTGCGCGTAGTAGATCGGCGCGGGCATCAACTCGGGCGTCTCGTCGCAGGCGTAGCCGAACATCAGGCCCTGGTCGCCGGCGCCGGTGTTCAGGTGGTCATCGCTCGCCTGGTCGACGCCTTGCGCGATGTCGTTGCTCTGCTTGTCGTAGGCGACGAGCACCGCGCAGCCCTTGTAGTCGATGCCGTACTCGGTGTTGTCGTAGCCGATGCGCTTGATCGTGTCGCGCGCGACCTGGATGTAGTCGACATGCGCGTTGGTGGTGATCTCGCCGGCGAGCACCACGAGGCCGGTGTTGGTCAGCGTCTCGGCGGCGACGCGCGAGCGCGGGTCCTGCTCGAAGATCGCATCGAGAATGGCGTCCGAGATCTGGTCGGCAACCTTGTCGGGATGGCCTTCGGAGACGGACTCGGACGTGAAAAGGAAATCGTTCGACACTCTTAAACTCCAACAGGTTGCACGACCTTGCGTTGCCGGCCTGGATTTCTTGGAGGAGCGGCGAACGCTTTAGCGGGATTTATGGATCGCCCCGCAAGTAGTTCAGTAACTCGGCGATGGCCGCGATTATAAGAACATGTTGAATCTGTTTCGCTGGCTTGCCCGCCAACCTCTGTGGCTTCTACACGCAATTGGGGGGCCTCTGGGCTGGCTGACGTACCTGCTCTCCCCGAGCTACCGGCGCCGCTTTCGCGAAAACGTCGCGCAGGCCGGCGTGAACCCGCGCGACGCGCGCCCGGCGATCGCGCAGGCGGGCCGGCTCGTGACGGAGTCGCCCTACCTGTGGATGCGGCCGCCGGATCGCGCGATCGCGCCGCCGGTCGCATGGAGCGGCGCCGAGTTGATTCCGCAGGCGTATGCGCAGGGGCGCGGCATCGTGTTCCTGACGCCGCACCTGGGCAGTTTCGAGATCACCGCGCAGGCGGTCGCCGAGCGTTATGCGGGCGAGTACGGGCCGCTGACCGTGATGTACCGCCCGGCCCGCAAGAAGCTGTTGCGCGAGGTGATGGACGGCGCGCGCGAACGCCCCGGCATGGCGACCGCGCCGGCCTCGCTGGCCGGCGTGCGGCTGATGATCCGCGCGCTGCGGCGCGGCGAGGCGGTCGGATTGCTGCCCGACCAGGTGCCGCCCGACGGCATGGGCGCGTGGGCGCCGTTCTTCGGCCGCGACGCCTACACGATGACGCTCGCGGCACGGCTGATCCAGCAGACCGGCGCGGTGCCGCTGCTCATCTGGGGCGAGCGGCTGCCGCGCGGCGCCGGCTTCGCGGTGCACGTCTCGGCGATGACCGAGCGATTGCCCGAGGGCAGCGACGAAGCGGCTCAGGCAGAATCCGCCCGGCTCGTGAATCAGGCGATGGAACGCCTGGTGCTCGAGCGGCCGGGCCAGTACCTGTGGGGCTACAACCGCTACAAGCAGCCACGCAAGAACACCGGGTTCGATTGACGTCGCGTCCACCGCGCTCCTCCGGGACGTACGCTGCGGGCGCCAGAAAGCAAGACAACAAGGTCATACGTTGGGAACGCTCGGAACCCGAATCCTGCTCGGGGTGCTGTGGCTGCTGCACTGGCTGCCGCTCTCGTTGCAGGCCGCGCTCGGCCGCGGCGTCGGCGCGCTGCTGTATGCGCTGGCCGGGTCGCGGCGGCGCATCGCGCTGCGCAACCTCGAGCTGTGCCTGCCCGAGAAGTCGCCGCACGAGCGCGAGGCGCTCGCGCGCGAGCATTTCGGCTGGCTCGGTCGTAGCCTGCTCGAGCGCGGCCTGCTGTTCTGGGCGTCGCCGGCGCGGTTGAAGCGGCTGATCCATGTCGAAGGCGACGTGACGCTGGCCGAGCGCAGCGAGCGTCCGGTGATGTGGCTGGTGCCGCACTTCCTCGCGCTCGACGTGGCCGGCAGCTCGGTGCTGCTGTACCAGAAGCGCAAAGGCATCTCGATCTACCAGGAGCAGACCAACGAGGTGATGGACGCGGTGATGCGTCGCGGCCGGCTGCGCCTGGGCAATGCCGAGATCTTTCCGCGCGACAACTCGGCCAAGGCGCTGGTGCGCGCGATCAAGAAGGGCGATGCGTTCTTCAACCTGCCGGACATGGACTTCGGCGAGCGCGATGCCGCGTTCGTGCCGTTCTTCGGCGTGCCGGCCGCGACGCTGCTCGCCCCGTCGCGTCTCGCGCGGGCGCTGGGCATGGTCGTGCAGCCGGTGGTCGCCGAAGCGCTGCCGGGCGGTCGGGGCTACCGCGTGCAGTTCATGCCCGCGTGGGAGCATTTCCCGACCGACGACCCGCTGGCCGATACCGCGGCGCTGAACCGCTGGATCGAGTCCGAGATCCGCAGGAACCCAGCGCAGTACCTGTGGGTGCACAAGCGCTTCAAGACGCGCCCGAACGGCGAGCCGTCGCTGTACGCCGGCCTCTGATGCCGCGGCGGCATGTCGCTCGCGAGCCGCGCACATAATCGCGGCATCATGAAGCTGCACTTCACGAAGATGCATGGCGCCGGCAACGACTTCGTCGTGCTCGATGCCACGCGCGAGCCGCTGCCGCTGCGCGCCGAGCTGATGCGCCGGCTGGGCGACCGGCGCTTCGGCGTCGGCGCCGACCAGATCCTCGTGGTCGAGCCCAGCACCGAGCCCGGCGTCGACTTCGGCTACCGCATCTTCAACGGCGGCAGCGGCGACGAGGTCGAGCAGTGCGGCAACGGCGCCCGTTGCTTCGTGCGCTACGTGCACGACAAGGGCCTCTCCGACAAGACGACCTTGCGCGTGAAGACGATGAACACGCAGCTCGAGCTGAGGCTGCAGGCCGACGGCCGCGTCACGGTCGACATGGACCGACCGATCTTCGATCTCGCACGCGTGCCGTTCGATCCGACCGGGCTGACGCCGCGCGAGGTCGACGGCTTCGCGCTGTGGCCCCTCGCGCTGGGCGACGGCACGCGTGTCGAGGCGGCGGTGCTGTCGATGGGCAACCCGCATGCGGTCCTGGTTGTGCCTCAGTTCGGCGTCGCCGATGTCGACGCCGCGCCGGTGGAGACCGCGGGTCGGCGCATCCAGCAGCTCGCGTGTTTTCCGCGCGAGGTGAACGTGGGCTTCATGCAGATCGTCGCGCGCGACCGCATCCGCCTGCGCGTCTACGAGCGCGGCGTGGGCGAGACGCTGGCCTGCGGCACCGGCGCGTCCGCGGCGGTCGTCGCCGGCATCCGGCTGGGCCTGCTCGACAGCCGCGTGGACGTCGAAGCGCGCGGCGGGCGCCTGACCATAGCCTGGCAGGGCCATGATTCGACGGTGCTGATGACCGGCCCGGCCGAGACCGTCTTCGAAGGCAACATCGATCTCTGAAAGAGCGGCAACCATGAGCACCG
>DATEFR010000555.1:0-6240 GCA_035280545.1 Burkholderiaceae bacterium
GCCCAGCCGAACAGCTTGTGCACGAGCAGGTTGGTGGCGAGCAGGATGAAGCCGACCACCATGTGGTTGACGATGAAGTGGTGGAAGTCGGTCTGCCACTCGGCCCGGAACACCGGCTGCTCGCGGCGCAGCGCAAACAGCTTCTCGACGAACACGAAGATCAGCGCCGAGCCGAGCAAGTCGAGGATGAACCAGTCGAGTCCGATGTACGGCGTGTTGTCGGCGAAGTCGTTGACCGGCACCTTGTGGCCACCAAGCGCCAGGCTCACGCCGATCAGCGCGAAGGCACCAAACGCGAGCCAGCGCGAACGGCCGCGCACGATGTTGAACAACGCCAGGCCGCCCGACAGCACGAGCGACCAGAACAACAGCTGCCGCATGACATCGACGTTGTACGACTTGCGCAGCTGCGGCGTCGTCAGGTACTCGGGGAAGTGAAAGGCCAGCACCCCGAGAAAACACAGCACCGCCAGTATCAGCGCGATCACGCCCGAGACCATCCCGGTGCCGGGCCGCAGTGCGCCGTGCGATTCGCTGAGCTGGTTCAGCTTGCGCAGTTCGTCCATTGCCATCGTCCGCTTCCTCCGGCGCGGATTATGCGTTGGCGCCAGCGCGCCGCACACTCCCTAGGCGGACTTCTGCTCGGTGCGCGGGGCGTCGTGCGGCTGCTCGATGCTGTGCAGCGTCTGCAGGATGCAATCGACCTGCTGCATCAGCGGGCCCGGCGCGGGCTTCTCGCCGCTGACGACGCTCTGGATGTACAGCGCCGTGGTGGCTGCATCGCAGGTCCGCGGCAGCACCGGCAGCTCGGTCAGCACGCCTTCGTGCGCCGGGCGCGACAGGTCGGGCCGCAACTGACCGGCGACGAACGCGTCGAGCTTGGGCGCGCGCCGCGGATCGGCGACCGGTTCGCCTTCGGTACCGCGCAGCACCAGGGCGTTGGCCTGCGTGTGGCCCATCAGATCGGCCAGCAGCGTCGCATATTCGGGGTGCGTGTAGTTGACGACTCGCAACTGCGCCGCCGTGCTGCACGGCGCCAGCAGCTTGGCGACCGTGTGCCCCGAATTGCGCACGCCGACCTTGGCCCGCACCTCGAGCAGCCGCGCCAGCGGCGCGCACAGCGCATCGATCGCGATGAACACCGGTTCGCGGCGTGCCCAGGCATGGCCGATCTCGTCGGCGTCGTGCGCCATCGGCAGTCCGAGGTCGCGAAAGATGTCGGCCGTGGTGACGCGGCCGTGATCGAGCTTCGGCCCGTGCACCAGCACGTTGACGCCCTCCTGCGCCAGAAGCAGCGCGAGCAGCGTCGTCAGATTGGGCAGCTTGCGTGCGCCGTTGTACGAGGGCAGCACGACCGTCGGCTGTGCGCTCGGTATGTGCAGACAGCGCTCGTGCGTCGCGTCGAGAAAGCCCTCGAGCTCGGCGCGCGATTCGCCTTTGATCCGCATCGCGAGCGCGAAGCCGCCGATCTCGAGGTCGCTGACCTGCCCGTCGAGCACTTGACTGAAGAGATCGTGTGCCTGCTCGCGGCTCAGCGAGCGTGCGCCCGCCTTGCCGCGGCCGATTTCCCTGATGTAGTTCGTGATCGCCATGCGTGTCTCCAACCGCACTTTCGCAATTTTCAGGCCCGTTTCGATGGCGCCGTAACAATCGCACGCAACGATGGTCGTCGAGTGTGCCTGCGGTGCGAAGCTATGATCGAACTAGGGATTGCCCAAACATTCGGCCCCGAGGCAGCGAACGCGTGAACTGGGGGTTTCGGCCGCTGCGCGACAGGTTCACACTCGCGCCCGAACACCCGCGCTGCGATGGTTGAGGAACAGGATTCGATGAACGAAACACGATCGTCCGTGACGAGCGAACGCGCCGAGAGCGCCCGTTCGCTGGCCGGTGCAGTGGGTGCCGATGAGGCGGTTCTGGCCGGCGCGTTGTTCGACGTGCTCGATCGGCTGAACGCGTTTGTCTCGATCAAGGATGTGGCGAGCGGCCGCTACCTGCATGCCAATGCGCGCATGGCCGAGCTGTTCGGCCGGGAGCCGGGCGACACCGCGGGCCTGACCGACGCCGACCTGTTCGACCCGGCGCAGGTCACGGCCATCCGCAGTGCGGAACAGACCGTGCTGGCCGGCACCGTCGCGACCAGCGCCCAGCAGCGTTTCGAACGCAACGGGCAGCGCCGCGAGTTCAACGTCACGCGCATCGCGCTGCCCCGCGACGACGGCGGCGCGCCGCGCCACGTGCTGACCGTGTGGACCGAGACCACCGCCGAGCACCAGCGCGAGCAGCAGCTCCAGCACGCGCTGAGCCAGCTCGAGCAGCAGCAGCAGGCCGCCGAGATGCAGCGCCGCGAGTTGCAGGACCAGGCGCTGCGCGACGCGCCGACCGGCCTGTACCAGCGCGCGCACTTCGAGGATCAGCTGCGTCGCGAAGTCGACCTGTCGTCGCGCGAGCACCGGGAGTTTGCGCTGGTGATGATCGTGCTCGACCCGTTCAGCGAGGCGGTCCAGGCTGCCGGCGCCGAGGCCCGCAACCGCATCCTGGAAGCGCTGGGCCGGCTGCTGCGCGGCAACACGCGCGCGATGGATGCGTCGTGCCGGCTGGACGACAGTCGCTTCGCGATCCTGCTGTCGGGCGTGGGTCTGGCGACCGCGCATTCGCGCATGGAAGGCTTGCGCCGTCAGTGCGCGACGCAGATCGTCGTGCTCGACGGGCGCGACCTCGGCTTCACGGTGTCGATGGGTGTTGCGAGCTTCCCGCATACCGCGAACAGCGAAACCGAGTTGCTGCGCGCCGCCGACAACGCGCTGGACGAAGCGCGCAAGCGCGGCGGCAACCACGTGACGCTCGCCAGCATCCGCTTCGAGCTCGGCGCTACCTGACCCGCGGCGCGCTCACGCGGCGGTCGCGAGGCGCGCCAGCGCCGCGTTCCACTCGGCCTCGGTGACCGGTGTGATCGAGAGGCGGTTGCCGCGCCGCAGCGTCCGCATGGTCGCGAGCTCGGGCGCTTCGCGCATCTCGGCCAGCGGCAGCAGACGGGTCTTGCGCACGAGCTTCACGTCGACGAGATACCAGCGCGGCTTCTCGCGCCGCGAGGCTGCGTCGTAGTAGTGGTTCGCTGGATCGAACTGGCTTGCGTCGGGATACGGGCCGCTCGCCACTTCGGCGACGCCGGCGATGCCCGGCTGCGGGCACGACGAGTGATAGAACAGCACGCCGTCGCCGATGCGCATCTCCTCGCGCATGAAATTGCGCGCCTGGAAATTGCGGACGCCGTACCACGGCACGGTCTGGTCGGGCGCGGCGGCGAGATCGTCGATCGAACAGTCCGACGGCTCGCTCTTCATCAGCCAATATTGCATCGCGAGATGGCCCACCCCCATGGCACCGCTTGGCGCTATGGGAACTGAATATAGGTGTCCGCCGCAAACCGTGAGCCGCATTCCTGAACCCAGGCAGTTCAGGTGGGCGAGGTCAGCCGGGCTTCGGGTTCATCTGACGCGAGACGATCACACCTGCCGGGCGATGTTCCAAGCCCTTGCGCATACGCGCATCGGTTCAAGGAAATATAAAACTCACGCGAACGCGACGGACGAATTCATTCTACGCTGCGCGTGTGACGCAACGGCGGCTCAGAGCAATTGACCGTTGGCACCCAGGGCTTGATCGAGCCGCTGGACCAGCGCCTCGATGTCGACTTCGCCGCTGGGTGTCAAGCTCGGTGCCGGCGACGTGCGCGCCGCCGGCCGGCCGGCCAGCGCGTACGCGAGATTCAACGCGGCGAGCACGGCGATGCGCTCGCGCGCCTTGACCTTGCCGCCGTCGCGGATCGCGCTCATCTCGCGGTCGACGTTCGAGACGGCCTCGAGCAAATCGCGCTCGCCGCCGTCGGGGCAGCCGAGCAGGTAGCTCTGGCCGAGGATCGTCACTTCCATCTGCTTCATCGATCGCTCCCCGTGGCGGCACTCGACTCGGTCGGCGCGGGTTCGGCCGGAATTCGCTCCAGCAGCGCGTCGATGCGGCCGCGCGCCGCGTTCAGGCGCGAGCGCAGGTTGTCACGCTCGTGCGTGATCGCAGCCAATTGCTGTTCGAGCAGCGCGTTCGTGCGCTGCAACTCCTCGTGCCGCAGGAGCAGGCGTTCAACGCGTTCGGCGAGGTCTTGAATCGTGGCCATGGCGCGTGCAGAGCGGGCGATACGGCATTGTAGGTGTCACACCTGCATACAATGTCGCCGTTGGTGCCCGTGCCGGCGTTCAGCCGGCACAGTTAAACGGGAAGCAGAAGGAAGTCACGCTCGAAGATGTGGCGACCGAACCTGCGCTGCCCCCGCAACGGTACGGCGGACGAAGCCGGCTCTGTCCTTTCAGGCGGAACCGACCTGCTTCAACTCTCGCGCACATGCCACTGAAGGCTGCTTGGCCTTCGGGAAGGTCGTGAGGGTGGCTCCGCCAGCCCGGATACCGGCCAACGAGCGGATGCGGCCCCAGCCGCGTCCATGTCGCAGGCGCCCGCGGGGAAGCGGGTCGCGTGCCTCTTCCAGTTCGAGAGTTCCGTTGATGATCTCGCCTCGTCGTTCGCCGCGCGCCGCGCGCGCACGTCTCGTTCCGTCTCCTTCCACCTTGATCGCCGTCGCCGCCGCGTTGTGTGCCTCTGGCGCGGCCGTCGCGCAGTCCGCGCTCGACACGGTCGTCGTCACCGGCACGCGCGAGCCCGAACGGCTTGCGCGCGTCACCGGCGACGTTGTCGTCATCGATGCGCAGCGCATCCGCGAAAGCACGGCCGATTCGCTCGAAGACCTGCTGCGCCGCGAGGCCGGCGTGCAGGTCTCGCGCAGCGGCGGGCCCGGCCAGACCGCGACTGTGTTCATCCGCGGTGCCAGCGCCAGCAACACGGTCGTGCTGGTCGACGGCGTGCGAGTCGGCTCGGCCACCGTCGGCCAGGCCGAGTTCGAATCCATCGGCTTGTCGCAGATCGAGCGCATCGAGGTGCTGCGCGGGCCGGCATCGAGCTTGTACGGCGCCGATGCGGTTGGCGGCGTGATCCAGATCTTCACGCGGCGCGGCGACGGCGCTCCGCGTGTCACCGCGAACGCGGCGATCGGCGGCTACCGCTCGCGCGAGGGTGATGTCGGCGTCAGCGGCTCGGGCGGCGGCTTCGACTACGCGGCGGCGGTGGGCCGCGAAAGCAGCCGTGGCGTCTCGGCGCTCAAGCCCGGCGATCAGTTCGGCAACTACAACCCCGACGACGACGGCTACCGTCGCGACAC
The DNA here is from genome assembly GCA_035280545.1 of Burkholderiaceae bacterium. Taxonomy (GTDB): domain Bacteria; phylum Pseudomonadota; class Gammaproteobacteria; order Burkholderiales; family Burkholderiaceae_C; genus DATCSE01. Next base: position 5,264 of record DATEFR010000555.1, read on the forward strand.
CGGCCAGCTCAAGCTCGGCTACACGCCGGTCGCGGGGCACCGCATCGGGTTGTCGGTGGTTGCGAGCCGACTCAACTCGCAGTTCGATTCGAGCGAGTTCTTGGCGGACTTCACGCAGGACCCGTCGCCGGACTTTCGCAACAAGCTGAACTCGACCGTGACCGCGCTCGACTACCGCGGCGTCGTCAACACGATGTGGACGACCAGCGCGCTGCTGTCGCACGACGACGACGACCTGAAGAGCGGCGGCAACACCATCGATCGCTTCCGCACGAAGCGCGACCAGTTCACGTGGCAGAACGCGCTGAAGTTCAGCACCGATCAGCAGGTCGTGCTCGCATACGAGCATCTGGACGAGAAGGTGCATTCCGACTCGTTCGAAGCCGACGAATCGCGCCGCAACAACGCGTTCGTCGTCGGCTACAGCGGCAGCTTCGGCGCGCACTCGCTGCAAGCCGATCTGCGCCACGACGACAACTCGGCCTACGGCGGCAACACGACCGGGCGCCTGGGTTGGAGCATGGAGGTCGTGCCGAACCTGCGGGTGCGCGCGCTGGCCGGCACGACGTTCCGTGCTCCGAGCTTCAACGAATTGTTCTTCCCGTCCTTCGGTGTGAGCACGCTCGCTCCGGAGCGTGGTCGCAGCGTCGAACTCGGCGCGAGCTGGCGCACGGCCGACACCGAACTGTCGGCGACGGTCTACCGGAATCGGTTGCACAACCTGATCGGCTTCGAAAGCGACCCCACGAACTGCCCGTCCGTCGATGCCTATCCCTTCGGCTGCGCTCGCAACTTCGGCCGTGCGCGGCTGCAGGGCGCGACGCTGGCCGGCGCGCAGCGCTTCGGCGCGCTGAACGTGCGCGGCACGCTCGACTTCCTCGACGCGAAGGACCTGGACACCGGCGCCCGGCTGCCGCGCCGCGCGGCGCGCCAGGCCAGCCTCGCGGCCGACTACGATCTGGGCGCGTGGAACTTCG
>DATEFR010000556.1:0-3695 GCA_035280545.1 Burkholderiaceae bacterium
CCGGCGGGACGCGGCTGGCCGGCACGCTGCTCGGCAGCGCGGGCGGCTTCGTCGGCGCCTGGCTGCATCATCGCGGCGTCGCAGTGCCGGCGGTGACGCTGACGATGGTGGCGACGCTGGCGTTCGCCAGCGCGCTGGTGCCGTTGTTCGCGAGCGCGCCGGTCGCGGCGCTGATCATCTTGTCGAGTGCCGCGATCCCCGGGCATACCGCGCTGCAGGTCGCGGCGCTGCGCGGCATCGAGGTCGGCATCGGCGTCGTGACCGGCGTGGCGGTGTCGTGGCTGTTGCGCGGCGCCGGCGCGACGGCGCGTTTCGATGCCGCGTGCGCCGCGATGCTGCGGCATTTTGCGAGCGGTCTGCGAGGCGAAGGGCCTTCCGCCGATGACGAAAGCGCCACGCGCACCCGGTTGCGCGAGCTCGCGGTGCTGGCCGCGGGTGCCGACATCGAGTCGCGCTGGCTGCACCGCGCCAGCCGCGCCGACGCGAAGCGGCACCGCCGGTTGGCCGGGCTGATGGCACGTCTGTTCCAGGACGTCGCGGTCCTGGGCCGCCTGTTGTCGCATGCGGCGGCGAACGACGCGGCGCGCGAGGCGACCCGCGCGACCGCGCAGGCCGTGCTGGAGAGCGCAGCGCAATCGCTCGCACACGGTGTGCCGTTCGAGATCCGCGAAGCGCCCGGTGCGAGCCCGGCGCTCGCTGCGCCGCTGCGCCTGCTGATCGGCGAACTGCGCGCATTCGTGACGCTGCAAACGGCAGGCGCCCGCTCGCGGACGCAGGCTGGAGCCCCGGCGGTTGAGTAGACTGCGGCGCCAACCCCGCTCGCGGCCTCCACGCATGTTCGACCTGTCCTACCGCCCGCCGTCCTTCGACGCCGCGCTCGCCCAACTCCCCGCATCGCGTACAGCCTCTCCCGAGTCCGACGAGCCGTTCTGGGCTGCCGTCGCCAGCCTCTACTCGACCTCGCATGCGCTGACGAATCTCGAGAACGGATACTGGGGCGTGATGGCCCAGCCGGTGAAGGACACGCTGGGGTACTGGACCGATCGGGTCAACTTCGAGAACACGTTGCTGATCCGCGATCACTGGCCCGATGCGCAGGAGCAGATCCGGACGGCGGTGGCCGAGGCGCTGGGCTGCGAGCCCGGTGAGATCGCGCTGACGCGGGGCGCCAGCGAGGCGATGCTCGCGCTGATCGCCGGCTACAACCGCTTGCGGCCGGGCGATGCGGTGCTCTATTCCGATCTGGACTATCCGGCGATGCGCCACGCGATGGAGTGGCTGCGCCAGCGCCGCGGCGTGGAGCCGGTCCGCCTCGCGATTCCCGAGCCGGCCACGCGCGACGGCGTGCTCGACGCCTATGCGCAGATGCTGCGCCGCCATCCGAACACGCGCCTGGTGCTGTTGACGCACCTGAGCCATTGCACCGGGCTCGTGATGCCGGTGCGCGAGCTGGCGGCCATGGCCCGATCCGCCGGCGCCGAGGCGATCGTCGACGCCGCGCACTCGTGGGGGCAGATGGATTTCGACGTGGGGAGCCTGGGCGCTTCGTTCGCCGCCTTCAATCTGCACAAATGGATAGGCGCGCCGCTGGGCTGCGGATGCCTGTACATCCGCAAGGGCAGCGTGGCGGCCATCGACCCGTACTTCGGCGACCAGGAATTTCCGGACGCCGACGTGCGCTCGCGCATCTACACCGGCTCGCCGAACTTCGCGGCCTGGCTGACGATTCCGGCCGCCTTGCAGCTGCATCGCCGCATCGGCGCGCATGCCAAGGAAGCGCGGCTGCGCAGCCTGCGCGACCACTGGGTGCGTCAGGTGCGCGACCGGCCGGGCATCGAGATCCTCACGCCGGACGATGCGGCCATGGTGGCGGGCATGACGTCGTTTCGACTCGCCGGTCGCACGAGCTCGGCGGACAACGATGCGGTCGTCGCGGCGCTGCGTGCGTCGCACGGCGTCGTCACCGTGCGGCGTCCCGGGCCGGTCCGCGGCGACGTCGTCCGGGTGACGCCGGCGATCCACACGGGCCATGCCGAGATGGACCGGCTGGTCGACGCGCTGGCGCAGGCGCAGGCTTAGCGCCTCAGAGCTGCCCCACCGCCGGCCGCGCGCTGTGCAGCTTGTGGATCGTGATCTTGCGCACCTCGGCCTTGCTGGCTTCGATATGCGAGCGCAGCAGCAGCTTGGCCGGCTCGGCGCGGCGCGCCAGGATCGCGCGCAGGATCTTCGCGTGCTCCTCGTAGGTCGCCGCGATGCGCGGTGCCTGCGTGAAGTCGAGTCGGCGCACGATGCGGATGCCGTCGGTCACCTCGGCGTGCACGCGGGCCATCTCGTGGTTGCCGGCGGCCGAGACCAGCGTCGAGTGGAACGCTTCGTCGAGTGCGGCGGCTTTCGCGGTGTCGGTCTCGCGGTCCTTCTCGGGCACCATCCAGGTCGCCTTCAGCAGGCCGAGGTCGGGCATGGTCTCGGCGCCGCACAGCCGATCGACTGCATGGCACTCGATCAGCACGCGCAGGTCATACAGCTCCTCGAGCTTGCGGAAGTCGAACGGCGCGACGCTCCAGCCGCTGCGGAACGCGACCTGCACGTACCCTTCGAGCTCGAGCCGGAACAGCGCCTCGCGCACCGGCGTGCGCGACATGTCCAGGCGCTGCGCGATGTCGGTCTCGGTGAACCCTTCGCCGGGCAGCAGCACGAAATCGAAGATCGCCGCCTTGATGCGGCGGTAAGCCATTTCGGCGCGCGTGGCTTCGCGCGGGTTCGCGGGGGTGGGGCGCTTGCGGGCGATCGGTTTCATCGCGGCCTAGCTTAAGGCACGCGCGCCGTCGGCCCCGACTCGCGCGGCAGATCGCGCGTGCGCGCCGAGGCGATCCGCTCGTTCATGCCATGACGCTCACGTGCGCCGACACGACCCGCCAGCCCTCGGGCATCCGCGCCCAGCTCTGCGTCTGGCGCCCGATGCGTTCCGAGCCGGTGCGGCGGAACTCGAGGTGCGTGGTCGCGAACGCGTCGCCATAGGTCGTGATCTGGCGGCGCAGGATCTCGCGCGCCAGGCCGGCCGGCGAGCGCGAGGCGCGGAACGCGCGGATCGCGTCTATGCCATACAGGTTCTCGCCGGCACCGTAGCGCACCGTGTGCGGGCTGGTCCAGAACAGCGCGTCGAGCTCGGCGATGTCGTTGCCGACCAGGGCGCGTTCATATCGCTCGAATGCAGCGGTGACGTCGGCGAGCACGTCGGGGCGGTTGATCTCCATCATCGTTCTCTTCTTCAGTCCAGCACGGCGATGGGCGCACTCGCGACGCCCGCGGCTTCGAGCCGGCGCGCGACGCGCAGCGCCAGGTCCTCACGCCAGGGTGCGGCGATCACCTGCACGCCCAGCGGCAGCGCCGCCGGGCCTTCGGGCCACAGCGGTGCCGCCACGACCGGGCAGCCGGCATACGAGATGGGCTGCGTCAGCAATCCCAGCGATGGTCGTGTCGGCACCCGGTTGCCGTTCAGTTCGAACGCCTCGGCTCCCAGCGGCGTCGCGACCACCGGCGTGGCCGGCGCGAGCAGCACGTCCCATTCGCGAAACAGCGCGTTGATCCTGTCGCGGTACAGGCGGCGGAAGCGCTGCGCGCGCACGTACCACGCGGCGGGCTGCAGCGCGCCGGCGATGAAGCGGTCGACCGACAGCGGCTCGAACTCGGCGGAC
>DATEFR010000557.1:0-3483 GCA_035280545.1 Burkholderiaceae bacterium
TGCGCAACCTGTGCGCGATCGTCGCGCGCGTGCTCGCGCCCGACGCGCGCTGAGTCCGCCCCGTTTGGCTTGCTCTCTTCGCCCCCTCTTCAACACCTCTAGCCTGGAGACTCCTGCATGAACCTCCCTGCCTCGCCGGCCCGCCGGCTTTGGATCCGCGCGGCCGGGCTGGCGGCCGTCTGCCTCGCGAGCGCCGCGCTGCCCGCGCTCGCGCAGGAGCGCAGCATCGTGATGGCGTCGACGACGTCGACCGAGCAGTCCGGCCTGTTCGCGCACCTGCTGCCGGCGTTCCAGCAGGCGACGAACATCGCGGTCAAGGTCGTTGCGGTCGGCACCGGCCAGGCGCTGGACATGGGCCGCCGCGGCGACGCCGACGTGCTGTTCGTGCACGACCAGCCGGCCGAGGAGAAGTTCGTCGCCGAGGGCTACGGGCTGAAGCGCGCGCCGGTGATGTACAACGACTTCGTGATCATCGGGCCCAAGGCCGACCCGGCCGGCATCGCCGGCAAGGACGTCGCCGCGGCGTTTGCCAAGCTCGCGGGCTCGAATGCTGCGTTCGTCTCGCGTGCCGACAAGAGCGGCACGCACGCTGCCGAGCTGCGCTACTGGAAAGTGGCCGGCATCGAGAATCCGGCGACCGGCAAGGCCGCCGGCTACAAGGAGTGCGGCTGCGGCATGGGCCAGGCGCTGAACATCGCCTCCGCGACCGATGCGTATGCGCTGACCGACCGCGGCACCTGGCTCAGCTTCAAGAACCGCGCCAACCTCGCGGTGCTGGTCGAGGGCGACACGCGCCTGTTCAACCAGTACGGCGTGATCGTCGTGAACCCGGCGAAGCACCCGCACGTGAAGAAGGAAGCGGCGCAGGCGTTCGCCGACTGGGTCGTCTCGCCCGACGGCCAGCGCACGATCGCCGCGTACAAGATCAACGGCGAGCAGCTGTTCTTCCCGAACGCGGAGGCGAAGAAGTAAGGCTCACCCCAGCGCGATGTCGCCGTCGAACGTGACCTTGAGCTTCAGCGCGGCGATCTCCAGCGTCATCGTCGCCGGCAGCGTGGCCGAGGCGGCGACGCTGCCGTCGTCCAGCGCTTTCGCGACCGCGTGTTCGATCTCGCGCTGCGAGCTCACGCCCACGGTCTTCAGGAACTTGCGGATGCTCATGTTCAGGGCTTCGTCGTTCATCGCGTTCTCCGTCGTCGCCAACAAGATCGTTCGAGATCAGTCTAGCCAGCCGCCTTGCGCGTGGCGGCAACCGCTTGCAAGGGTGGCTTCGCGGCTTTGCGCGACCGGCGCGCCGGCGGCGTCGCCTGGCCGTACGGCAGCGCCACTTCCGACTTGATCTCCTTCAGCACGATGCTGGAGCGCACGTGCGTCACGCCGGGCAGCTTGAAGATCGTGTCGTGCAGCAGCTGCTCGTAGTGCTTGATGTCCGAGGTCAGCACCGTCAGGATGTAGTCGGCCTGACCGGTGGTCGAGACGCAGCGCGCGATGTGCGGGCTCGCATTGACCGCGTCCTCGAAGCGCCGCACCAGCTCCTCGCTGTGCTGGCCCATGTTGACCTCGACGATCACGCTGAGGTGCAGTCCGACCTGCTCGCGATCGACCAGCGCGGTGTAGCCGCGGATCACGCCGGCGTCTTCCATCTCCTTGATGCGCTTCCAGCACGGCGTGGCCGAGAGGCCGACCCGTTCCGACAGCTGCTGGATCGTCTGGCGCGCGTCGCGCTGCAGTTCGTGCAGGATCTTCAGACTGTAGGAATCGAGAAGAACGTCTTGTGTCTGCATGGCCCGTCTCGAGAAGGAATTCCTCCGAACTGGTGCCAACCCTAGCACAACCAAGAACCATCTACTCGGTGCGGGAAACAACAATCCCGCCCATGAACACCTCTGTTGCAGGCGCCGGCGGCCGCGCGCCGCTCGTGCGCCCGGACTACGCGCTGGCCGACGGCCTGTGGGCCGAGCACGGCACCGTCTTTCTCTCCGGCACGCAGGCGCTGGTGCGCCTGATGGCGATGCAGCGGGCGCGCGATGCGCGCGCCGGCCTCGCGACCCAGGGCTTCATCAGCGGCTACCGCGGCTCGCCGCTGGGCATGGTGGACCTCGCGGTGTGGAAGGCCGGCAGCCGGCTCACCGACACGGGCATCCGCTTCGTGCCGGCGATCAACGAGGAGCTCGCGGCGACGCAGGTGCTGGGCACGCAACGCGTCGAGTCCGACCCCGAGCGCACCGTCGAGGGCGTGTTTGCGATGTGGTACGGCAAGGGCCCCGGCGTCGACCGCGCCGGCGATGCGTTGAAGCACGGCAACGCGTACGGCTCCTCGCCGCATGGCGGCGTGCTGGTGGTCGCGGGCGATGACCACGGCTGCGTCTCGTCGTCGATGCCGCATCAGAGCGACCATGCGTTCCAGGCCTGGCAGATGCCGATCGTCGCGCCGGCCAATGTCGCCGAGATGCTCGAGTTCGGGCTGTATGGCTGGGCGCTGTCGCGCTACTCGGGCACCTGGGTCGGGCTGACCGCGCTGTCGGAGGTCGTGGAGAGCGCAGGCACCGTCGACCTCGACCAGTTGCGCGAACGCACCGACGCGTGGCTCGGCGCCGAAGCCGTGCGCGAGCGCACCGGCCATCGCCCGCCGCCCGATGGCCTGCACTACCGCTGGCCCGACCTGCCCTCGCTGCGCATCGAATCGCGGCTGGCCGACAAGCTCGCCGCCGTTGCCGCGTTCGCGCGTATCAACACGATCGACCGCGAGGTGATCGCGAGCCCGCGGGCGCGCAAGGGGATCGTCACCTGCGGCAAGGCGCACCTCGATCTGATGGAAGTGCTGCGCCGGCTCGAGATCACGCCGCAGATGCTGGCCGACGTCGGCGTGCGGCTCTACAAGGTCGGCCTGTCGTTCCCGATTGAGACGACGCGCATGCTCGAGTTCGTGCAGGGCCTCGATGAAGTGCTCGTGATCGAGGAGAAGGGCGCGATCGTCGAGACGCAGATGCGCGAGCTGCTCTACAACGCACCCGCGGATCGGCGCCCCGCGATCGTCGGCAAGCACGAGCGCGAGGGCCGGCCCTTCGTGTCGGCACTGGGCGAGCTGCGGCCCTCGCGGCTGATCGAGCTGGTCGCGCACTGGCTCGAGGCGCACTTCCCGAAGAACGCGATCCTCAACGAGCACTTGCAGCACGTGCGCGACTTCACGCCGCCCGATTTGCTCTCGAACGCCAGCGACAAGGTCAAGCGGCTGCCGTACTTCTGCGCCGGCTGCCCGCACAACACCAGCACCAAGGTGCCCGAAGGCTCGACCGCACGCGCCGGCATCGGCTGCCACTTCATGGCGAACTGGATGGACCGCAGCACCGCCGGGCTGATCCAGATGGGCGGCGAAGGCGTGGACTGGGTCTCGCACTCGATGTTCACGAAGACGCCGCACGTGTTCCAGAACCTCGGCGACGGCACCTACTACCACTCGGGCTACCTCGCGATCCGCCAGGC
>DATEFR010000558.1:0-3399 GCA_035280545.1 Burkholderiaceae bacterium
CGAGCAGACCGCGTGAATCAACGCGGCGCACAGCCCGCGGCGGCGCCACGCGGGATGCGTGGAGACATGCTGGAAGCGGCCCAGCGTGCCGTCGGTGAACAGGCCGCAGTCGGCGACGAGCGTTTGGCCATCGTCGGTGAACACGCCGAACCAGCGGCCGAGCCCGGCGCGTTCCATTGCGCCGTAGCGCGCCATCTGGCGCTCGCGGAACTCGCGATACTCGGCGACGGGCTGGTGCGCCCCAGCATCCGACGCAACGTGCAGCTCGACCGCTTGCGCAGACTGCGCTGGCAGCGCGAGCGGCCGGATGCAGTACGCCGCCGGATCGATGGGCTTGCGCGGCCGGCGCAGTTGTTCGCGCCGCATCGTCAGCACCGTGGCCGCGCCGAGCGTGAAGCCGGCGGCGACGAAATCCGCCGGCAGCTCGAAGCGCTCCGGCGCGTCGATCCCGAATGCGACATGGCGCGAGCCGGGCTGGTGCTTGCCGATCTCGGCCGCGAAGCGTTTCGTCCAGTGCGCCGCATCGCCTGCGCGCGGCGCGCGATCGAGCAGCAGGAAGTTGCCCCACCAGAAGCCCGGGTTCGCGGGCGTGCGCACGACCAGGCAGTCGTCGCGCGCGACGACCTTCCCGTCGAAGCGCGCGAAGATCAGGTCAGTGCGCCAGCCGAGCGAAAGCTCGCGTTCGACCACGGCGTCAGTACGCCACGGCTTGGCCGTCGCGACGCGGATCGCTCGCCGCGACATAGCCCTCGACAGCCGGATCGCCGAGCCGCCAGATGAACTGGCCGGCACCGAAGTCCTGGTAGCTGTCGGCGATCACGCCGACGCGGTGGCCGCGCTCGGCCAAGCCTTGCACGACGGCCGGCTCCATCGTCGCCTCGACGTTGATCTCCAGCCCCTCGTTGAAGCGCCAGCGCGGCGCATCGCACGCGGCCTGCGGCGACTGGCAATGGTCCAGCATGCGCACCAAGGTCTGCAGATGGCCTTGCGGCTGCATGTTCGCGCCCATCACGCCGAAGCTCATCTGCGCCTGGCCGTCCTTGGTCAGGAACGCCGGGATGATCGTGTGGAACGGCCGCTTGCCCGGCGCGACGACGTTCGGGCTCTGCGGCAGCAGGCTGAATCCATGCCCGCGGTTCTGCAGCGAAACGCCGTAGCCCGGCACGACGACGCCCGAGCCGAAGCCCATGTAGTTACTCTGGATGAAGCTGATCATCATGCCGCTCTCGTCGGCCGCGCTCAGGTAGATCGTGCCGCCGCGCCGGTGCACGTCATGCGGCGAACCGGCGGCGAAGACCTGCGCGCGCTTCGGATCGATCAGCTTGGCGCGCGCGGCGAGGTAGTCGCTCGAGAGCATCTGCGCGGTCGTGACGTCCATGCTCGCCGGTTCGGCGACATGGCGGTACACGTCGGCGAACGCGAGCTTCATCGCCTCGATCTGGATGTGCCGCGACTCGATGCCGTCGACCGGCAGGCTGGCGAGGTCGAACTGCTGCGCGATGCCCAGCGCCATCAGCGCGGCAATGCCCTGGCCGTTCGGCGGGATCTCGTGCACCGTGTGGCCGGCATGCGCGATCGCAATCGGGGCGACCCACTCGGGCTCGTACGCGGCGAAGTCGGCCAGCGTCACCGCGCCGCCGTGGGCCCGCGCATGTTCGACCAGCGCGGCGGCGATCTCGCCACGGTAGTAGTCCTCGCCGCCGCTTTGTGCGATCAGCCGCAGCGTGCGCGACGCATCGGCGAAGCGGAATTGCTCGCCCACCTCGGGCGCACGGCCGTGCGGCATGAAGGCCTGCGCGAAGCCGGGCTGGTCCCGCAGCAGCGGCACCGCGGCGGCCCACTTCTGCTGCACGACGATGGGAACCGCATAGCCGCGCTCGGCGATGCCCATCGCCGGTGCGAGCAGGTCGGCGAACGGCAGTTTGCCGAAGCGCCGGTGCAGCGCGACCCAGCCGGCCACCGCGCCGGGCACGGTCACGCTGTCCCAGCCGCGCTGCGGCGGGGTCTTCGCGTCGGCGCCGTACTTGCGCGCGAAGTAATCGGGTGTCCAGGCCTGCGGCGCGCGGCCCGAGGCATTGAGGCCGTGCAGACCGTGGCCATCCCAGACCAGGCAGAACGCGTCGGATCCCAGACCGTTGCTGACCGGCTCGACGATGGTCATCGCGGCGGCGGTGGCGATCGCCGCGTCGACTGCGTTGCCGCCCCGCTGCAGCATGCGCAGACCGGCCTGTGCCGCGAGCGGGTGCGAGGTCGCGACGACATTGCGGCCGAAGATCGGCAGGCGCTGGCTGGCGTAGCCCTGGGTCCAGTCGAATGAAGAGGAACGCGTCATGGTCGTCGGCTCCGCGGGGTCACCGTTGGGATGCGACCGATTATTGCGGCGGCGGCGCAGTCGCGCCGTCAGCCTCAATCGTCCACAAAAGCCTCTTCGCGCCTCTTGCTGATCGACGGCAGCATCACGACGACGACCATCAGCACCGCGGCGATCAGCAGCCCGGCCGAGAGCGGCCGGGTCACGAACGCGCTCCAGTCGCCGCGCGAGAGCAGCAGCGCGCGGCGCAGGTTCTCTTCCATCATCGGGCCGAGGATGAAGCCCAGCAGCAGCGGCGCCGCCTCGCAGCTCAGCTTGTAGAACCCGTAGCCGATCAGCGCGAACAACGCGGTCAGGTACACGTCGAACGTGTTGTTGTTCAGCGTGTAGACGCCGATGCAGCAGAACAGCGTGATCGCCGGGAACAGGTAGCGGTACGGCACGGTCAGCAGCTTGATCCAGATGCCGATCAGCGGCAGGTTCAGCACGACCAGCATCAGGTTGCCGACCCACATCGAGGCGATCAGGCCCCAGAACAGCTGCGGGTTGCTGGTCATCACCTGCGGGCCGGGCTGGATGCCCTTGATCGTCATCGCGCCGACCATCAGCGCCATCACCGCGTTCGGCGGGATGCCCAGCGTCAGCATCGGAATGAACGAGGTCTGCGCGCCGGCATTGTTGGCCGATTCGGGGCCGGCGACGCCGCGGATGTTGCCCTTGCCGAACGCGATGTCGCCCGGGCGCAGCTTCATCTTCTTCTCGACCGTGTAGGCCGCGAACGAGGCGAGCAGCGCGCCGCCGCCCGGCAGCACGCCCAAGAGCGAACCTAGGCCGGTGCCGCGCAGCACCGCGGGCCAGGCGTCCTTGAAGTCCTGCTTGGTCGGCCACAGGCCCTTCACGTCCTTGGTGAACACCTCGCGATGCTCGGCCGGCATGCCCAGGTTGGCGATGATCTCGCCGAAGCCGAACACGCCCATCGCGATCACGACGAAGCCGATGCCGTCGGTCAACTCGGGGATGTCGAAGCTGTAGCGCGCGGTGCCGGAGATCACGTCGGTGTTGATCTGCGCGAGCAGCAGGCCGAGGAT
>DATEFR010000559.1:0-4291 GCA_035280545.1 Burkholderiaceae bacterium
TAGATCGGCACGGCGCTGGTCCGGATGCGTGCCTGTGCGTGGCTGCGCAGGCGCTGCAGCTCGGCGCGCGTGGCCGCGTCGGCGAACGGCAGCAGCCGCTCGAACGCGAAGCGCCGCTTCAGGCCGGGTGCGATGTCGCAGGCGATCTGCGCGGCCTCGATCGCGATCGTGCCCGAGCCGCAGCAGGGGTCGTGCAGCGCGCCGCCGGCTTCTGCCGTGCCGCGCCAGCCGGCCGCGGCGAGCATCGCGGCGGCCAGCGTCTCCTTCAGCGGCGCGTCGCCCTTGTCGGCACGCCAGCCGCGCTTGAACAGCGACTCGCCGGAGCTGTCGACATACAGCGTCGCGTCGGTCGCGCCCGCGTGCAGCACGATGGGCAGGTCGGGGTGTTGCGTGGCGACGCTGGGGCGCTCGCCTTCGGTCTCGCGCAGCTGATCGCAGACCGCGTCCTTCACGCGCAGCGCCGCGAAGTTCAGGCTCTTCAGCGGGCTGGCCTTCGCGGTCGAGTCTACGCGCAGCGTGTGCTGCGGCGTGATCCACTGGTCCCAGGCGACGCTGCGCGCGAGCTCGTACAGGTCGTGCTCGTGCGCGTAGGGGCCGTGCGCGACCTCGATCAGCACGCGCTGCGCGAGCCGGCTTTCGAGGTTCAGCACCATCACCTCGTGCGGGTCGCCGTCCAGCGCGACGCCGCCGCGCGCCTCGTGCACGTCGGCGTCCGGCAGGATGCGGCGCACCTCGTCGGCCAGCAGCGCCTCGACGCCCGCCGCACAAGGCAGGAACAGCGGCAAAGCCATGTGGCTACAGTGCCTTGCGCAACTGGGTCGGCGCGATCTTCAACGCATCGCGGTATTTCGCGACGGTGCGGCGCGCCACCTGGATGCCCTGCTCGTCCAGCATTTGCGAGATCTGGCTGTCGGAGAGCGGCTTGGCCGGGTTCTCGGCCGCGACGATCTGCTTGATCAGCGCGCGCACCGCGGTGCTCGACGCGTTGCCGCCCGCCTCGGTGTTCAGCGAGCTGCCGAAGAAGTACTTCAGTTCGTAGGTGCCGAACGGCGTGGCCATGTACTTCGCGGTGGTCACGCGCGAGATCGTCGACTCGTGCAGCCCGAGCTCGTCGGCGATCTCGCGCAGCACCAGCGGCTTCATCGCGATCGCGCCGTGCGTGAAGAAGTTCTTCTGGCGCTCGACGATCGCCTGCGAGACGCGCTGGATCGTCTCGAAGCGCTGCAGGATGTTCTTCATGAACCAGCGCGCTTCCTGCAGCCGCGAGTTCAGCCCGACGCTGGCGCCGTTCGCATCGCCGCCGCGCGGCCCGCGCTGTTGGCGGATCGCGTTCGCGTACAGGTCGTTGATGCGCAGCTTGGGCATCACATCGGGGTTCAGCGCGACCTTCCAGGTGCGCCCCGACTTCTGCACGATCACGTCGGGCACGACGATGTTGGCCTCGGCGCGCGCGAACTGGCGCCCGGGCTTGGGCTCGAGGCCGACGATCAGCGCCTGGGCCTCGCGCAGCAGGTCGTCGTCGGCGCCGGTCGCGGCCATCAGCTTCTTCAGGTCGCGCCTGGCGAGCAGCTCCAGATGCTGCTTGCAGATGATGATCGCGATCATCTGCGCCTCGCCGCGCGGCAGCGCGCGCAGCTGCAGCACCAGGCACTCGCCGAGGTCGCGCGCGCCCACGCCGGTCGGCTCCATGCTCTGCAGCCAGCGCAGCGCGCACTGCAGCCGCGCGAGCAGCTCCTCGCGCTCTTCAGCGGCCTCGGCGCCGGTCGTGTCGACGAGCTGAGCGGCGATCTCTTCGAGCGGATCGGCGAGGTAGCCGTCGTCGGTCAGCGATTCGATCAGCACCATCACCGCGGCCGCATCGAGCTCGGGCAGGCGCATGCCGGAGAGCTGTTCGCGCAGGTGGTCCTGCAGCGAGGGCAGCGCGGTGTCGCGATCCTGGCCGTCGAACTCGTCGGTGTCGCCGGCGGCCGACTTGCCGGGGGTTTCGCGGATGCCGTCGAAGTCATCGCGCTCGGTGCCGTTTTCCCAGTCGTCGCGCTCGGTCGTGCCGTAGTCGGTGCTGTCGAGCCCGGCCGCATCGTCGCCGCCTTCGCTGGCCTCGCCCACGTCGCCACCGGTTTCGGCGGCCCGCTCGGTTTCGCGCTCGGCGGCGCGTTCGCTGGGCAGCAGCCGTTCGGCCATGGGCTCGCTCAACGGGCCGGCATCGTCCTCGACCTCGAGGAACGGGTTCTGCTCGAGCATCTGCTCGACTTCCTGGTGCAGCTCGAGCGTCGACAGTTGCAGCAGCCGGATGGACTGCTGCAACTGCGGCGTCAGCGCGAGGTGCTGCGAAAGCCGGAACTGCAGGGTCGGCTTCATCGGTCAATCTCGCGCCCACGCGCCGCAGCGCCGGGCCGCTCCCAAGCGGCGGCGCGACCCCCGCGGGGGGTCGGTTCACCGAAGGTGGGCCGGGGGGCTGTCATGTCACATCCGGAAGTGCTCGCCGAGGTAGACCTTGCGCACGTCCGGGTTGTCGACGATCTCGGTCGGCGTCCCCTCGGCCAGCACGCGGCCCTCGCTGATGATGTAGGCGCGGTCGCAGATGCCCAGCGTCTCGCGCACGTTGTGGTCGGTGATCAGCACGCCGATGCCGCGCGCTTTCAGGAAGCCGATGATGCGCTGGATCTCGATCACCGCGATCGGGTCGACGCCGGCGAACGGTTCGTCAAGCAGGATGAAGCGCGGCTGCGTCGCGAGCGCGCGCGCGATCTCGACGCGGCGCCGCTCGCCGCCCGACAAGGCCGGCGCCGGCGAGTCGCGCAGCCGCTCGATCGACAGGTCGCGCAGCAAGCCGTCGAGCAACTGCTCGATCTGCGCGTTCTTCAGCGGCTTGCCATCGGGCGCTATCTGCAACTCGAGCACCGCGCGGATGTTCTCCTGCACCGTGAGCTTGCGGAAGATCGACGCTTCCTGCGGCAGGTACGACAGCCCCAGGCGCGAGCGCTGGTGGATCGGCATGCGCTCGACGCGCTGGCCGGAGATGCTGATCGTGCCGGCATCGGCGCGGACCAGGCCGACGATCATGTAGAAGCTGGTGGTCTTGCCGGCGCCGTTCGGCCCCAGCAGGCCGACGACCTCGCCGCTGTCGACCGCGAGGCGCACATCCTTGACCACCTTGCGCACGCCGTACGACTTCTGCAGCCCGGCCGCTTCGAGACGGTGCGCCGCTGCCGGCGCTTCGGCGAGCACGGCGCTCAACGTACAGCTCCGGACGCCGCAGGCGCCGGCGTCGACAGTTCGGGGCTGGTCTTCAGCGCGGGCGCCGGTTGCGACGCGGCGCGTGCCGCTTCGGCCGCGGCCTCGGTGCCTTCGCGTGGCGTCAGCGTGACATGCACCCGCCCGCCGGTGTTGGCCGGCGTCGGCGTCGTGCCGCCCGAGAAGCTCCACACCTGGGTGGTGCCGTCGTAGGCGATCTGGTTGCCGCGGACCTCGTCGGCCACGGTCGCGCCGCGCAGGCGCCGCAGGATCGCGTTGTTGACGAACTTCACCGTGTCGGTGCGGGCATCGTATTCGAGCCGGTCGGCCTCGCCTTCGATGTACTCGTCGCCTTCGCCGTCGCGCTTTTGCCGGTAGGTGGCCGGGCGGCCGGGGATGCCGAATGCGATCGCGGTGTCGTAGCCGGCCTCGGTCTGGCGCCACTGCACCCGATCGGCGTGCATCAGGATCGTGCCCTTGGTGATCACGATGTTGCCCTTCAGCTCGCCGAAGCGATTGAGCTGGTCCAGCTTGCCGCCGGCATCCGAGCTGATGTTCATCTCCTTCAGCCGATCGGCCCGTTCGGCATGTGCCGAAGCCCCGATCAGCACGCCCGCCAGCAGGCCGATGGCGGCCGGCAGCCAGCGTCTCAGGCCGGGAAATCGGGGGGCGCGAAGCGCACGAGGGGAGGGGTACAGCATGGAGGGCATGAAACTTGCAGATTCATTCTAGCCCACCGTTTTTGCGATCGGTCGGGCTGTTTTTGGCAGATGCCGGCCGCCGTTGTGTAAAGCTGCGCCGGGTGGGCCTGGACATGTCGTCACGACGCGATCGCCACGCGTTGTCCCTCGGGACAGGAGCGTGCGAGGCCCGATGAAGCGTCGAACCTTACTCCATGCCGGCGGGCTGTCGCTGGCGGCGCCGGCGCTGCTGGCGGCCGGCTGTGCGGCGGTGCCTGGCGGGCGAACCCCGGCGGCCCGGGGCGCTGTCGACCCGGACGAGCTCGCGCTGCTGAACCGCCTGACCTGGGGCGTCGACAGCGCCGCGGTGGCCGACT
>DATEFR010000560.1:0-3456 GCA_035280545.1 Burkholderiaceae bacterium
GAAGAGCCGCCTGGGCTTGAGCGGCGTGAAGGCCTCGCTGCTGCACGAATGCCTGTCGCGCGAACAGTTTGCCGATCCACGCCGGCTTGCCGAGGCGATCAAGGCCGTGCCGCTGACACTCTCGGCCGCACGCCCGATTGCCGAAGCGATCAGCAGCGCCGGCGGCGTGCGCTTCGAATCGCTGCGCGACGATCTGATGCTCGCAGCCTGCCCGGGTGTGTTCTGCGCCGGCGAGATGCTGGACTGGGAGGCGCCGACCGGCGGTTATCTGCTGACCGCGTCCTTTGCGAGCGCGGTCGTGGCAGCCCGCGGGGTGCTGGAGAGGCTGGACCGCGGTGCCGCCGCGGGTTGAACCGCGCTCGAAGGCCTGCACCGCGCGCGGCGCGCAAGACATTTCCTACATCGATCTGGGCAAAAAGCGGCTCGCACGGCCGGCGTGCCCGTTCCTAGACTGGCTTGTGGAGTGGAGGGGTTCATCCGCAAGGAGCCATCGATGATTAGCCGATCCTCTCATTCGAATCGTTCGCGAAGCCGCTCGCTGGGCCTGCTGCTGGCTGCGGCTGCGCTCTTGGGCACGACGCTGTCGGCCGCCGCGGCCACGGGGCAGGATCCCGCCACGGCAGGCGCGCGGGCGCGCTACGAGCAGGAGCGGGCACGCTGCCTGACCGGCGAATCGGGTCAGTCCAAGGAAACTTGTCTGCGTGAAGCCGGTGCCGCGTTGCAGGCCGCGCGCCAGGGCCAGCTGGACGACCACGGCGCGATGTATCGGCAGAACGCGCTGGAACGCTGCAAGCCGTTGCCGCCGGCGGACGCGAAGGATTGCCGCGACCGCGTCCTGGGCCAGGGCACGGTCTCGGGCAGCGTCAAGGGCGGTGGCCTGTACCGCGAGAAGGTGACCGTCGAAATCGGCGCGCCACCGCCGCCGCCGCCGGCCGAAGCGCCGTCGCCCTCGACGATGCCGTACACACCGCCGCCTCCGCCGCAGCAATGACGCGAAGCACGTTGGCGGCAGCCCGCCCTAACACGAGTCCCCAGGCGTAACGGATCGCCGCTGGCGCGCAGTGTGCCGCCATGCTGTGGCACACTGCGCCGCTTCTTTTTGGCTGTCGCCCGCTGCAGGCGGGGCTCGTTTCTTGGAAAAGATTCTTCTGCAGATCGCCGCCGAGCTGAAGGTTCGGCCGGCGCAAGTCCAGGCTGCCGTCGAGCTGATCGACGGCGGTGCCACGGTTCCCTTCATCGCCCGTTACCGCAAGGAGGTGACCGGTAATCTCGACGACGTGCAACTGCGCGAGCTCGAAGCGCGCCTGGCCTACCTGCGCGAGCTCGAGGAGCGCCGCGCCGCGGTGCTGAAGAGCATCGACGAGCAGGGCAAGCTGACGCCCGAGTTGCGCGCCGCGGTCGAGGCCGTGCCGACCAAGCAGGAGCTGGAGGACCTGTACCTGCCGTACAAGCCCAAGCGCCGCACGAAGGCGATGATCGCGCGCGAGGCCGGCATCGAGCCGCTGGCCGACAAGCTGTTCGCCGACCCGGCGCTGCTGCCGCTGGACGAGGCGCAGGCCTTCATCAACGCTGACGCCGGCTTTGCCGATGCCCACGCAGTGCTCGACGGCGTGCGCGACATCCTGGCCGAACGCTGGGCCGAAGACGCGACGCTGGTCGGCAAGCTGCGCGAGTGGCTGTGGGCCGAAGGCCTGTTCCAGAGCAAGCTGATGGACGGCAAGGACCCCGCGAACCCCGAGCACGCGAAGTTCCGCGACTACTACGACTACGCGGAGCCGATCGCCCGCGTGCCGTCGCACCGCGCGCTCGCGGTGTTCCGCGGCCGCACGCTGGAGCTGCTCGACGCGAAGCTGGTGCTGGACGAGCCGGCTCCGGCCGACGGCAAGAGTGCGGCCGCCACGCCGTCGCTGGCCGAAGGCCGCATCGCCGCGCACCTGGGCTGGCGCCATGCGCAACGCGCTGGCGACGACCTGATCCGCAAGTGCGTGGGGTGGGCCTGGAAGGTCAAACTGAGCCTGAGCCTCGAGCGCGATCTGTTCGCGCGGCTGCGCGAGCAGGCCGAAGGCGTCGCGATCAAGGTGTTCGCCGAGAACCTGCGCGATTTGCTGCTCGCCGCGCCGGCCGGACCGCGTGTCGTGATGGGTCTGGATCCGGGCATCCGCACCGGCTGCAAGGTCGCGATCGTCGACGCGACCGGCAAGGTGCTCGCGACCGAGACCGTCTACCCGCACGAGCCCCGGCGCGACTGGGACGGCGCGCTGCACACGCTCGCCAAGCTGTGCGCGACCCACGGCGTGAACCTGATCGCGATCGGCAACGGCACCGCGAGCCGCGAGACCGACAAGCTGGCCGGCGACCTGATCAAGCGGCTGACGTCGCTGGCGCCGGATGCGCGCATCGAGAAGCTCGTCGTCAGCGAAGCCGGCGCGTCGGTGTATTCGGCCAGCGAATACGCGAGCCGGGAGCTGCCCGAGCTCGATGTCAGCCTGCGCGGCGCGGTCAGCATCGCGCGGCGCGTGCAGGACCCGCTGGCCGAGCTGGTGAAGATCGAGCCCAAGGCGATAGGCGTCGGCCAGTACCAGCACGACGTGAACCAGAGCGAGCTCGCGAAGAGCCTGGCCGCGGTGACCGAGGATTGCGTTAACGCGGTCGGCGTCGACCTGAACACCGCGTCGGCGCCGCTGCTCGCGCGCGTCTCGGGGCTGAGCAGCGCGGTCGCCGCCGGGATCGTGCGCTGGCGCGATGCGAACGGCGCGTTTCGCCATCGTCGCCAGCTGCTCGAAGTCGGCGGGCTGGGTGCGAAGACCTTCGAGCAGAGCGCCGGCTTCCTGCGCATCCGCGGCGGCGAGAACCCGCTGGACGCGTCCGGCGTGCACCCCGAGACCTACCCCGTCGTCGAGCGGCTGCTGGCCACGCTGGGCAAGCCGGTCGAGCAGGTCATGGGCCGCAGCGACGTGCTGCGCGCGCTGAAGCCGGAGGCTTATGCCGACGAGCGCTTCGGTGCGATCACCGTGAAGGACATCCTCGCCGAGCTCGAGAAGCCGGGGCGCGACCCGCGGCCCGACTTCAAGGTCGCGCGCTTCAACGATGGCGTCGAGGACATCAAGGATCTGCAGCCGGGCATGACGCTCGAGGGCACGGTCAGCAACGTCGCGCAGTTCGGCGCGTTCGTCGACCTGGGCGTGCACCAGGACGGGCTGGTGCACGTGAGCCAGCTGTCGAACAAGTTCGTCAACGATGCGCGCGAGGTCGTCAAGACCGGCGACATCGTCAAGGTCCGCGTGCTCGAGGTCGATCTCGCGCGCAAGCGCATCTCGCTGACGATGAAGCTCGATGCGAAGCCGGCGCCGCGCGATGCGGCCGGCGCGAACAACAGCTTCCGTCCGGCGCAGCGCAACGAGCGTGCGGCCGGTGGCGGGCGTTCGGCCGCGCCGGCGCCCGCGTCGGCGATGGCCG